>NZ_BAAHAF010000188.1:0-15204 GCF_054777815.1 Angustibacter speluncae
CGCGGTCTCGCGCGCCGCGAGCCGGTCGCGGCCGCGGGCGAGGTCGCGGGTGCGCGCGACCTGCACGCCGGGGAGCCGGCCGGGCCCGCCGGCGAGCACCTCGGCGAGCGGCACCTGCAGCTCGACCGGGCGCTCGACGTGCACCCGCCACGGCGCCCTGGTGGCCACCTCGGACGGGACGGGACCGCGGGCCACCCTGGCGTCGCCGGCCAGCGGGCCGTCGTCGAGCAGGCCGGTCCCGTCGGCCAACCAGACCCGCGCGTCCGGGCCGCCCGCCAGGAACGAGGCCACCACGAGCAGCGTGGCCTGCGGCGGCCAGCCCCGGTCGTCGACCTCGACCGCGCACCACGGGCGCGCGAAGGCGACCCCCGGCGGCCGCAGGGCGGGGGACGGCAACCGGCTCGCCAGCGCGAGCGCCTGCGCGGTCAGCACCTCGTGCAGGTCGACGTCGCGTCCTGCCAGGTCGGGCCCGTCGTGCCACGCGACCGCGTCGGGCACGTGCCGCAGGTCGGCGCCGCCGAGCCAGCAGCGGTGGGCGAGCTCCCAGTCCTCGCCGCCGTAGCCGGAGAACGACTCGTCGAAACCACCTGCGGTGTCCCAGGTCTCGCGCGTCAGGCTCATCACCGCGCTGATGACGTACCGGTACGACTCGTCGTCGGCCCGCCGGAGGTCGTCGCTGGCGCGGTAGGCGTCGACCAGCCAGCACGGGTCGTCGAGCGCGACCGGCTCCCGCTCGGCCGACCCGGCGAGCCAGGCGGCGACCTGCTCGGTGGTCCATCCCGCGAGGTCGACGTGCCGGCGCCGCCCGACCAGCACGGCGCGGGGTCCCAGGGTGGCCGCTGCGCGCAGGGTGGCGGACAGGTACCCGCGCGACGGCACCGTGTCGCCGTCGAGGAAGCACAGCAGCGGCCCGCCGGTCGCCGCGGCGCCGAGGTTGCGCGCGGCCCCGGCGCGGAACCCCCGGTCGTCCTGCCGGACCAGCCGCACCGCGTACGGCCGGTCGCCGACCACGGGCTCGACCGGCGAGCCGTCGTCGGCCACGACGACCTCGAACCGGTCGGCGGGCAGGTCCTGCAGGGCCAGGGCGGCCAGCACCCGGTCCAGGCCCGGCTGGTCGTCGTAGGTGCAGACGACGACCGAGACCTCGGGACTCACGCGGCCCACCGCAGCGCCAGCGCCTCGACCCGCCGACCGACCTCGGACGCGCCGGGGCCGAGCACCACCTCGTCGGCCAGCCAGGTGCGGGCGGGGTCGGCGAGCGCGGCGCGCAGGCCGGTGAGCAGGTCGTCGGTGGCGTCGACGGCGCCGGGCAGCCGGGTCGCGACCTCGTCCACGTACGGGTTGCGGGGCGCGAGCGGCCGGCGGCCCGCCGACATCCAGGTCCCGAGCGTCCCGGACGCCGACACGTGCTCGTGCGCGACCAGCGGCACGGCGGCGTGCGCGAGGTGCGCGGCCAGCTCGTCGTCCGGGACCCACCCGGTGCAGGTGAAGCGGCGCCCGAGCCGCCGGGCCCGGTCGGCCAGGTCGTCGACGAGGTGCTGGTGCCCGGGGGAGGCCGCGCCCAGGGCGAGCAGGCCGACGTCGGGGTCGAGCGCCGGCAGCGCCGCGAGGGCGGCCGCGTGCCCCTTGCCCGGGTAGACGAAGCCGAGGACGACGACGTCGCGCGGCGCCCCGGAGGTGCTCCCCGGGCGGCGGACGGCGCGGGCGTCCCGCTCGTGCACCAGGTGCGGCACGACCGCGACCCGGTCGGCGAGCGCCCCCGCGGCCTCGCCGACGACCGCGTGCAGCAGCCGGCGCTCGTGCTCGCTGCTCACCACCACCCCGCGCGCGGCGACGGCGGCGCGCGAGTAGCAGCGGACCCGGGCCGCGTGCGGCGTCCCGTCGGACGGCTGGGGCAGGTCGTGCAGCGTGAGCGTCAGCCGCACCTGCCGCGCGAGCCGCTCGACGACGGTGGCGGCCTCCTCGGGGTCGCGGCCCAGCAGGTGGTCGGTGAGGTGGAGGTGCACCGGCGCACCCGCCGGGAGCCGGCGCTGCAGCTCCGGCAGGTCGGCCGGGCGGACGCGGTGCGGCACCCGCACGACCCGGGCCCCGACGGCGCGGGCGCAGGTCAGGGCGTACCGGGTCACGCCGTGCTCGTCGGGACCGACGACCAGGTGGGTCACGGGGGTCATCGGGCCAGCACCTCCAGGGTGGCGGCGTACCGGTCCAGCCCGGCCTCCACGACGTCCGGACGCCGCCGGTACCAGTCGAGCTGGGCACGCACGACCTCGTCGTCGGGCACCGCGGTGCCGGCGACCACCCAGTCGGCACGGGTCGCTGCCTCGTCGAACCCGTTGGCGCGCAGCACGTCCGCCTCGACCGGGGCGAGCACCGACCCGAGCAGCGTGCGGCCGGGGTTGCTCGCCGACGGGTCGAGGCCGAGCCGCTCCTGCACCCGTCGGGCCAGGCCCACCAGGACGGGGTTGCCGGGGTGGTTGACCGTGTGCGCGGCGTCGGCACCGGCGGCCAGCAGCAGGTCGTCGACCGGGACGGCGCCGTGCCGCTCCTGGCGCCGCCGCATCTCGGCGAGCGAGCGCAGGCCGACCTCGCGCAGCGCGGCCGCGGACGGCCGGGGGAGCGGCCGGGCGGCGGCTCGCGCGAGGGTGCGCAGGTCGTGGTACGGCACCACCGGCGGGTCGCCCGCGCCCTCGACCCGCACGAGCCCCTGGAACGGGTGCAGCAGGTGGTGGCGGACGACGGGGACGACGACCGACCGCGCGCCCGGCGCAGCGGCGAGCACCTCGCGGGTGCCGACCGGCAGGCCGTGGTAGCGCTCGCGCACCGGTTGCGTCACCACCACCTCCGCCCGGGACAGCAGGTGCAGCAGGTGGTCGACGTCGCCCGGGACGAGCTCGTGCACCGGCGGCACGCGCACCGCCACCACGTCCGGGGCGTCGAGCAGGACGCGCAGCGACTCGGCCTGGCAGTTGCCGTGGACGACCAGCACCGGGCCGTCGTCGAGCGGCGCCAGGCCGTAGAAGGCGGCGTAGTGCAGGTCGCGCGGCGTCGGATCGTGGCGCAGCGTCTGGTGCGGCATGTCGTGCAGGGTCACTGGACACCTCTCCGTGCGCTGGGGCGCCGGCCGATGGAGCGGCCGTGGCAGGTGCAGCGGGGCACTCGGGAACGTAACCGGGCGCCGCGGCGGGCGCACGTCGGGGCGTCTCGGCGAGACGGGGGGCCCTCGACGTGGTTCCATCGCGGGACGGGCGCCCCCTGCGGCACCCGTCGCCCCGCGGGCACGGCCAAGCAACCGCCGACCGACCGCGGCGCGCACACACCCCGAGGTGTCCCCCTGTGACCGACGTCGCGCGCCGTCCGCTGCGCATCGCCGTGATCGGCCCGTCGCGCCACCCGCTCACCGAGCCCTTCGCCGGCGGCATGGAGTCGTTCGTGCACGGGCTGGTCACCGGTCTGCGCACCCGGGGGCACGCGGTGACGCTGTTCGCCGGCGCCGGCACGCCGGGCGCGGACCCGGACCACCCGCTCGACAGCGGCGGCTGGACGGCGAGCGAGCTCGCTCGCACCGACACCTCGATGCCGGCGCAGACCTTCCTCGCCGACCACCACCAGCACCTGGCGCTGATGCTCGCCCTCGCCGGCCCGCTCGGCGACCAGTTCGACGTGGTGCACAACCACTCGCTGCACCACCTGCCGGTGGCGATGTCCGCGGCGGTGCGCGCGCCCGTGGTGACGACGCTGCACACGCCGCCGACCCCGTGGCTCGAGTCGGCGCTCGCCCTCGGCGGCGAGGGCGTGGCGGCGTGGACGGCCGTGAGCCGCTCGACCGCCGCGCAGTGGACGCGTCTGCGGGGTCGGGTCCGGGTGGTGCGCAACGGCGTCGACGCCGCCGCCTGGCCGCTCGGGCCGGGCGGTGACCGCCTGGTCTGGTCCGGACGCCTGGTGCCCGAGAAGGCGCCGCACCTCGCGGTCGACGCCGCGCGCGCCGCCGGACGCGACCTCGTGCTGGCCGGTCCGGTGGGCGACGCCGCGTACGTCCGCGAGGTGCTGGCCCCGCGGCTCGGACGCGACGCCGTCCACGTCGGGCACCTGTCGCGCCCGGAGCTGGCGGCGCTGGTCGGGACGAGCGCCACGGCGCTGGTCACCCCCGTGTGGGAGGAGCCGTTCGGGCTCGTCGCGGCCGAGGCCGCGGCGTGCGGCACGCCGGTGGTGGCGTTCCGGCGGGGCGGGCTGCACGAGGTGGTGCGCCCCACGACCGGCCTGCTGGTGCCGCCCGACGACGTCGCCGCTTTGGCCCACGCCGTCCCGGCCGCGCTCGCGCTCGACCGCGCCGGGGTGCGCGACACGGCGGTGGCGGACCTGTCGGTGCGCAGGATGCTGGTCGAGTACGAACGGGTCTACCGCGAGGCCGTGGCGCGCCACCGCCGCGGCGCCAACCCGCTGCGGGCCGTCGCCCCCGCCTGACCGCCGCTCAGGTCGTGCGCCACCCGTGCGCGTGGTCGTGGACGAGCAGGCCGCGTGCCGCGAGCGCGTCGAGCCACCCCTGCATCGGGTACCACCCCCACTTGGCGTGGAACACGTTGGCGTTGCGGGCGATCGCCTCGGCGTGCCGGACCGGTGGGCTCTCGCTGTCGTGGTGCTGGTGGTGGGCGTCGGCGCCCCCGACCCACCACAGCGATCCACCCGCCCGCTGCACCTGGACGGCGAGGTCGGTGTCCTCCCCGCCGTACCCCACGAACGCCTCGTCGAAGCCGTCGACGAGCGCGAGCTCGGCGGCGGTCACCGCGAACGACAGCGACCAGAACAGCATCAGGTCGTCGCCGCGCACCACCTCGTCGGGCCCGGGCGCCGGGCGGGCCGCGTGCGGCGGCGCGGCGGCCAGGTGGGTCGGTCCGTAGTCCTCGCCGGGCGCGAGCGGAGGGAGGTAGCGCACCGTGCCGCAGAGCAGGCGCGGCGCGGGTCCGGGTGCGGTTCCGGACGACGCGACGTCGCCGTAGCGCCCCACCAGCCCCGGCGTGGGGATGCAGTCGACGTCGAGCAGGACGAGCACCTCGGCGCCCCGGTCGAGCGCGGCGGCGACGGCGAGGTTGCGCGCCGCCGCGAGCGGGAGCCCTCCCGCGGGCACGTCGACGTCGACGACCAGCCAGGGCCAGGGCGGGTCGAGGTCGGCCAGGACGTCCCTCACCGCGGGGTCGCCCATGGCGACCACGACCTGCACGTCCGGGTGCCTGGTGCCCACGCGCAGGCCCGCCACCAGCCTGCGCAGGTGGGCGTGGCGACCGTGCACGGTCGTCAGGACGGCGACGGGCGCACCGGGCGGCGCGCTCACCGGCGGTCCTCGCCGCGCGCGTGCGCCTCGATCGCCCGCGCCGCGACGTCGGCGCCGTCGCCCGGGCTCCAGCGCACCCAGCCGCCGCCACCGACCTCGCGCGCACGCGCCAGCAGGTCCGGCCACGCCTGCGGCTGCGGCCAGCCGTCCAGGGCCACGCACAGGCCCGCCTCCCGCAGCGTCCGCACGCGGTGCGCCTGCTCCTGGTGCGGACGCGGCTGCGCCACCACGATCGCCGGCCTGCGCGCCGCGGCGACCTCGGAGACGGCGTTCTGGCCGCCGTGCACGACCACGACGTCGGCGGCGAGCAGGTCCGGCCAGACGTCGTCGGACGCCCCGGGGCCGCCGGCGCGCACGACCCAGCGCCACCCGGGCGTCGCGTCCTGCGCGGCCCGCAGGTCGGCCTCGGGCACGGCGTCGCCGCCGCCCCCCCACAGCAGCAGCACGGTGCGGCCGTCGCGCCGGGTGCCAGCCGGCAGCGCGCGCGACCTCCCGTCGAAGCGCGACAGGGCCCCGGTGTGCACCATGGCGTGCTTCCACCGCGAGAACCCCTGCACGGGAGCGTCTTTCGGCCACGGCGCCAGCAGGAGGTCGGCTGCGTCGTAGGCGTGCCGGTGGGCGCGGTCGGTGCGGTCGCCCTGCATCGCGACCACGGCGACGGGCACGCCGAGCAGCCGCACCAGCAGCGTCACCTCCACCGACACGTCGACCACGACCAGCGACGGGCGCGTCCGCTCGACCCAGCGCACCACCGCGGCGCCGCGCCGCAGCAGCCCGTCGACGCCGAGCGGCGCCCAGTGCAGGGTGCCGCCGGCCGTCGGGTCGCGCGGTTCGCGGTCGTCGACGTCGAGCGGAAGCACGTCCCACCCGCCGGGCCAGCCGGGCGGGGGCGGTGCGGACGACAGCACGTGCGGCGGCTCGGCCAGGTGGCGCGCGACCGCCTCGAGCCGGTGCAGGTGCCCCCGGCCCTGGTGGTGGACGTACCACCCGACACCTCCGGTGCGCCCGCTCACGCCGTCCTCCGCAGCGCGCGCCGGTAGACCGCGTCGTGGTCGGCCGCCACCCGCAGCCGCTGGGCGACCCGGTGCGCAGCCGCCACGGGCGCCGCCGGCGCGGCGAGCGCCGCCCGCACCGCGTCGCGCAGCGAGCCGGTCACGGGCCCGTCCTGCCCGGTGCGGTACCGGTGCACGCGCGCCTGCTCGTGCCAGAAGCCGACGTCGGGTGCGACGACCGCGGTGCCCAGGTCGGCGCACAGCTCGACCATGCCCGAGTGCGTGCCGTGCCGGTAGGGGAGCACCAGCACGTCGAGCTCGCGCAGCCGCCGGTGCAGCTCGTCGTCGTCCCACGGGTCGTGCCGCACCAGCTCGACGCCCGCCTGCGCCGCGGCGCGCTCGACCGCCCCGAGGAGCGCGCGGCGCCGCTCGTCCGCCGGCGCCACGTCGCGGTGCAGGTGCACGCGGACCACCGCGTCGAGGTCCGGCAGCTCGTCGACCGCGGCGTGCACCGCCCGTTCGTCCACGTTGGTGCGCAGGCTCTTCAGGTGCATCCCGACCACCGGTCGGTGCCCGCGGGGCGGTCGGGCCGCACCGAGCTGCGCCAGCGGCAGCACGTGCGGGTGCGGCACCACGAGGGCCTCGCGCCCCCACCGCGACCGGACGACCGCCGCCGCGCCGGCCGTCAGCGTCAGCACCTCGTCGGCCCCGTCGACGAGCACCGCGAGCCGCTCCTCGTGGGCCTGCTGGTCCTCCTCGTGCGGGTTGCGCAGGTCGTGCACCGTCACCACGAGCGACCGGCCCGCCGCGCGCACGGCGTCGACGAGGTCGCGCAGCTCGGCGGGGGTGCGGTGCTCGAATCCGAAGTGCACGTGCAGGACGTCGAAGTCGCCCGCGTGCTCGCGCACCCAGTCCGCGCCGAGCGCCGCGTGCGGCCACCACACGCCGGCGGGGCGGCCCGCGACGACCGGGTCGGGCAGCCGGTGCACCCGCGGCCGGTCGGGGTCGTCGAGGTGCAGCACGTAGGGGTGCGCCGTGGGGACCGACGCCACGCGGACCGCCTGTCGCATCTGCCGTCCCTCCGACCCGTCGTCGCGCAGCCGTCCGGCGCACCGCTCGCGACGCTAACCGCCCCGTCCGCGGACCGCGCGACGAGGTCGGTGGGGGTGCCTATGCTGCCGCCATGACCCCGCTCGAGCGGCGGCACCACGTCGTCGCGTCCGGTCGTCCGGACGGGCAGCCGATGGTCCTCGTGAACGGGTTCGGCTGCGACCAGCGGATGTGGGACGAGGTCGTGCCCGCCCTCGAGCAGCGGTACCGGGTCGTCCGGTACGACCACCTCGGCTCGGGACGCTCCGACGCGTCGGCGTACGACCCGGTGCGCCACGCCTCGCTGCAGGGGTACGCCGACGACCTGCTCGCGGTGCTGCGGGGGCTCGACCTGCACGACGTCGTGGTGGTGGCGCACTCCGTCGCGTGCATGATGGCGGTGCTCGCCGGCGCCCGCGATCCCGAGCGGTTCTCGCGCCTGGTGCTGGTGGGGCCGTCGCCGCGCTACGTCGACGACGACGGGTACCGCGGCGGCTTCGCGCCCGAGGACGTCGACGAGCTGCTGCAGTCGCTCGACAGCAACTACCTGGGGTGGTCGGCGACCATGGCGCCGGTGATCGTGGGCAACCCCGACCGGCCGGAGCTGGCCCAGCGGCTCGAGAACAGCTTCTGCCGCACCGACCCGACCATCGCCCGGCAGTTCGCGGAGGTCACCTTCCGCTCCGACAACCGGACCGACCTGCCCGCGGTCGCCGTCCCGACCCTGGTCCTGCAGTGCAGCGACGACCCGCTTGCGCCCGAGTCGGTCGGGCGGTTCGTCGCGGAGCAGGTGCAGGACGGCGAGCTGGTGGTGCTGGCGGCGACGGGGCACTGCCCGCAGCTCAGCGCCCCGGAGGAGACGGTCGCGGCGATCACGCGGTTCCTGGAGCGGCGTGGCTGAGGCCCGCGCGGACGACGTCGTCGACCTCGTGCCGTGCGGGTACCTCACGACGACCGCCGACGGCCTGGTGCTGCGCGCGAACGACGAGCTGCTCGCGTGGACGGGGCGCGAGCGCGGGGAGCTCGAGGGGCGCGTCCGCTTCGTCGACCTGCTGACCCCCGGCAGCCGCATGTACCACGAGTCGCACTACGCGCCCCTGCTCCGCCTGCAGGGCGAGGTCCGCGAGGTCGCGCTGACCCTGCGGGGACCCGACGGCACCCGGCTGCCGTCGCTGGTGAGCTCCCGCGTCGTCGACGGGCTCGGCGGCGACGGCGAGCCGCTGGTCGTCACGGCGGTCTTCGCGGCCCGCGAGCGGCGGCGGTACGAGGAGGAGCTGCTGCAGGAGCGGCGCCGGGCCGACGCCGCGAGCGCCCACCTGGCGCGGATGCAGGAGACCGCCCTGCGGCTGGCGCTGGTCACCGGCCTGGCCGAGACCCAGATCGCCACGGTGCGGTCGGCCATCGGCGTCGGGCGCACCGCGGTGGCGGCGCTGTGGATGCCGGACCCCGACGGCTGGGGCACCAGCCTGCGCGCCCGCGCGACGGCCGCCGACGTCGAGCGTCCGACGGGCAGCGCTCCCGGTCCCGCCGGACGGCCTGCCGCCCCGGGCACCGGACCGGCGCCGGGCGTCCCCGTCGCCGACGACCTGGTCGTGCTGCCCTGGGTGGCGGCCAGGGCGCAGGTCCCGATCGTCGCGGACGCGCTGGCCACCCCCGACGAGGTGGTGGACGGCCCCCGGGCCGTGGTGCTCGTCCCGCTGCGCGACGGCCCCCGCCGGCTGGGGCTGCTCGCCTGCCGCCTCGACGACGCCGGTGACCTCGACGACGTCGAGGCGGACGGGCTGCGCATCCTCGCCCACCAGGCGGGCACGGCACTGGCCCGGGCGCTGCTGCACGACCAGCAGCGCGAGGCCGCCTCGACCCTGCAGCACCGGCTGCTGCCGGATCGGCTCCCCACCTCGGACCGCTACGCGCTCGCCCGCGTGTACGAGCCCGGGCTGGCCGGCGCGCAGGTCGGCGGCGACTGGTACGACGCGTACGCGCTCGACGAGCACCGGCTCGCCGTCGTGGTCGGCGACGTCGTCGGGCGAGGGCTCGAGGCCGCGGCGACCATGGGCCAGCTGCGCAGCGCGCTGCGGGCGGTCGCTCCCGGGGCGGGGGGTCCGGGCGAGGTGCTGAACCGCCTCGACCTGTTCGTCGACGCGGTCGGCGCCGGCCTGTGCTCGACGGTGGTGCTGGCGGTCCTCGACCTGCGCACGAGCACGTTGGCCTACGCCTGCGCGGGGCACCCGCCACCCCTGCTGCTGGATCCCGCCGGGGAGGTCCGGACGCTGTGGCAGGGCCGGTCGCTGCCGCTCGGTCTCGCGCCGGAGCAGCTGCGCGGGCACGCCGAGGTCCCGTTCCCAGCGGGCTCGACGCTCCTGCTCTACACCGACGGGCTCGTCGAGCGCCGCGGCGAGTCGCTGCCCGGGCGCCTCGACGAGCTGGCCGGGGTGCTGGCCGCGACCGCGGGGGACGACCCCCAGCGCCGCGTCGACACCGTCCGCGAGGCGATGCTCGGGCCGGTGCACACCGGCCTCGACGACGTCTGCCTGCTGGGGCTGACGACCACGCGGTCCTGACACACCGTCCTGACCGGGGTCCGCTGGTCGGTCGGATCGCCTCCTGAGGTGCGGCGGCGGGCCGACCGCGGTGGGATGGGGTGTCAGACGATCGGGCGACGGAAGGAGCGCACCATGCGCAGGCTGGTCTTCATCGCGGGGGTCGGGGTCGGGTACGTGCTCGGCTCGCGGGCCGGGCGACAGCAATACGAGCAGATCAAGGCCAAGGCGCAGCAGGCCTGGGGCCGCGACGACGTGCAGGAGAAGGTGCAGGCGGCGACGCAGGTCGTGAAGGAGCAGGCGCCGGTGGTCGCCGAGAAGGTCGGGCAGACCACGAAGGCGGCGGCCTCGGCCGTCCGCGAGCGGGTCGGCGGGTCCGAGGACCTTCCCGAGACGCTGCACCGCGGCACCGACGGCGAGCTGCACGCCGACACCAGCGGCTTCGGCCCGGGGGCGGGCAAGCTGCCGTAACCGCCTCTGGCACAGCAGAAGGCCCCAGGTCGCTGACCTGGGGCCTTCGTGCGTGGTGGGCGATACTGGGTTCGAACCAGTGACCTCTTCCGTGTCAAGGAAGCGCGCTACCGCTGCGCCAATCGCCCGTGCTGCACCGTGGTGCTGTGGTGCGTCGAGGTGGTGACGGGATTTGAACCCGTGTAGACGGCTTTGCAGGCCGTTGCCTCGCCTCTCGGCCACACCACCGTGAGACCGGCTGCCGGGCCCGGATGGGTCGTCCGAGGGCAGTTCCATCTCCGAGCGGACGACGGGATTCGAACCCGCGACCCTCACCTTGGCAAGGTGATGCTCTACCAGCTGAGCCACGTCCGCGTGCAGGTCGCGCCCGGGGGCGCGGTGCGACCGAAACAGTATCCGACGGGCTCACGGGCCGTCCAACCGGCTACCCGTGGGCGGGTCGCGGGCGGTGGGAGAAGCCTTCCCGCGGCGGTACCGTCGGCGCGTGCCGATCGTCCGGGAGCCCCGAGCGTGGTGGGGCGGTCGCCGTCTGACCGACCTGGTCGAGGTGGTCGACCTGGCCGCCGAGCCGCACGCCCTCGACCGTCCCGCGGCGGGCACCTGGGTGGTCACCGTCCCGTTCGAGGGCGGCGGAACCGCGCACCGGTTCGCGCGCTCGGTCGCCGGTCCGCCGTTCGTCGCGCGCGGCACCTGGCCGGCCCCGCAGGGGCAGTGGTCGACCTCGCTCGACGAGCCGGCCTACCTCGCCGGCGTCGAGGCGGTGCGCGACCTCGTCCGCGAGGGCGAGGTGTACCAGGTCAACCTGTGCCGGGTGCTGTCCACGCCGCTACCCGCCCGGGCCGACCCGTGGGCGCTCGCCGACCGCCTGGTCCGCGGCAACCCCGCCCCCTACGCCGGCGTGCTCGACACGGGCACCTCGTGGCTGGTGTCGGCGTCGCCCGAGCTCTACCTGCGCCGGCGCGGCGCGGTCGTCACCAGCGCGCCGATCAAGGGCACCGCGGCACCGGGCGAGCCGATGCTCGACAAGGACGTCGCCGAGAACGTGATGATCACCGACCTGGTGCGCAACGACCTGTCCCGCGCCTGCCTGCCCGGCACCGTGGCCGTCGACGCGCTGCTCGCCCGCGAGGAGCACCCCGGCCTGGCGCACCTGGTGTCGACGGTGTCCGGCCGGCTCCGGCCGGGTGCGGGGTGGCGGACGCTGCTGGACGCCACCGGGCCGCCCGGATCGGTCTCGGGTGCCCCGAAGTCGTCCGCGCTGCAGGCGATCTCGCGGCTCGAGCCGGTGCCGCGCGGACCGTACTGCGGCGGGCTGGGGTGGGTCGACGCCGCCACGGGCGACGGCGAGCTCGCCGTCGGCATCCGCACGTTCTGGTGGGAGCCGGACGCCGACGACCGCGGCACCGGCACGCTGCGGTTCGGCGCCGGGGCGGGCATCACCTGGGGCAGCGACCCCGCGGGCGAGTGGGCCGAGACCCGGCTCAAGGCGGCGCGGCTCGTCGGGCTCGCGTCGCAGGCTGCCAGGGTGGGGCGCGACCTGGCGCCGACGGGGCCCGGGGACCGAGCAGGGTGGAGGGACTGACGTGGACGACAGGCCCCGGGACGACGAGATCGTCGTGTGGACCGACGGGCGGCTGGTCGACGACGCCGCGCAGGCGCGCGTGCCCGCGCTCGACCACGGCCTCACCGTCGGTGACGGCGTGTTCGAGACCTGCAAGGTCACGCCCGCCGGCCCGTTCGCGCTGACCCGGCACCTGCGCCGCCTCGCGCGCTCGGCCGCGGGCCTCGGCCTCGAGGCGCCGGACGAGGCGCAGGTCCGCGCGGCGGTCGCCGAGGTGGTCGGGGTGAGGCCGGTGACGCTGGGCAGGTTGCGCATCACCTGGACGGCCGGTGCCGGACCGCTCGGCTCCGACCGGGTGCCGGGGGCCGGGACGCTCGTGGTGGCCCTCGCGCCGGCCCGCCCGTGGCCCGCGACGACGCGGGCGGCCGTCGTCCCGTGGGTGCGCAACGAGCGCGGTGCCACCGCCGGGCTGAAGACGACGTCCTACGCCGAGAACGTCGTCGCCCTGGCCCGCGCGCAGCGCGAGGGCGGGTCCGAGGCGCTGCTCGCCAACACCCGCGGGGAGCTGTGCGAGGGCACCGGCTCGAACGTGGCCGTCGTGGTCGACGACGAGCTGCTGACGCCGCCGCTGACGTCCGGCTGCCTGGCGGGCATCACCCGCGAGCTGCTGCTGGAGTGGGCGGCGCAGGAGGGGCTGGCGTGCCGCGAGCAGGACCTGCCGCTGGAGGTGCTCGACCGGGCACCCGCGGTGGTGCTGACGTCGTCGACCCGCGACGTGCAGGTGCTCGCCGGGATCGGCACCCGCGACCTCCCGGGCCACCCGCTCGCCGACGAGGCGTCCGCGCTGTTCGCGCGCCGGGCGGCCGAGGACCTCGACCCGTAGGTCCCGACCCCGGGACGTGGTGCGCCCCCGGTCCGACAGGCGGACCGGGGGCGACGGTGGTGGGGCGCCGGGCTGGTGGGGCCGGCTCTCAGGCGAGCAGCTCGGCCAGCGCCTGGTCGAGGTCGAGCACGGTGTGCTCGCGGCCGCGGGGGAGCACGTTCTCGCACAGGTCGACGAAGGCGCGGACCTCGTCGGCGTCGGCCTCGAGCTCGGCGGTGCCGTCGGGGGAGGCCAGGCCGATCACCAGGACGTCGCGGCCGGCGCGGCGGACGGGCTTGACCGTGACGTCGCCGTCGCCCTGCGGCCGGTCGAGGCCGTCGGCGAGCAGGTCGCGGGCGAACACCCAGGTGACCTCCTCGTCCGGACCCTGGAACGCGACGCTGACGGCGAACGGGTCGTCGACGCAGTAGCGCAGGTAGACGGGCAGGGGGAGCGACTGCTGCTGCGGGACCTGCAGGCGCAGCTCCATCGGTACGGCGACGGCGGCCCGGGGTGTGGGGCTCACGACTGTCCTCCATGCGCTGTGGTCGGGACTCTGGTCGGTGCGGGCGGCACCCCCGACCGGGTGGTGCCTCGACCTGTCAGGTACCCGTGGCGACGACCGCGAAACCTCGGCCTCGCGCGCGGAAGCGCCCGGATGTCCGGTATGCCGGGGGTGAACCGGGGCGATTCGGACAGGCGATTACGGCTCGTCACCCGACTGTGTACGCCCTGTGAGTGAGCGGTCACCCTCCGCACACGGGGGCGTGCACGGACGGCCGCACGTACGCTTGCTCCATGGACCGCAACGGCGCCGCCGCCGACGACCGGGTCGCCCCCTCCGGGCCCGTTCCGGTGCGCACGTCCGCGCCGCCGCCGCCCCCCGCGCCGACGCGGGGGGACGACGTCCCGCGGCACGACACCGTCTTCGTCGACGCCCACGAGGACCGCTGGGCCTGGCGCCGCAAGATCAAGGCCGACCCCACGCTGCGCAAGGTCTACCGCGGCGTCGTCGGGTTCGTCGGCGTCCTGCTCATGGTGGTCGCCGCCGGCATCGGGTGGCTGCCCGGTCCCGCCGGCATCCCGCTGTTCCTGCTGGGCCTGGCGATCCTCGCCAGCGAGTTCGACTGGGCGCACCGGTTGCTGCGGCGCGCGAAGCGGGAGGCCCGCCGCCTGGAGGAGCGGGCGCGCCGCCAGCCCCCCTGGGTGAAGTGGCTCGGCGGCGTGGGCACCGCGACCGGCGTCGCGCTGGTGGCGTGGGGCTACCTCGCGGTGCTCGGCGTGCCGGGCTGGTTCCCGGACGCCGTGGCGAACGCGCTGCTGCAGGTGCCTGCGGTCGAGCGGGCCGGCTGACACCACCTGGCAGGGCCTCGCGGGCGGGCGCGGAACCGGGGTGCGGAGCACCCCCGGCCATCGGGTACGGTTGTGCCCCGCACGGGCGATTGGCTCAGTGGTAGAGCGCCTCGTTCACACCGAGGAGGTCACTGGTTCGAACCCAGTATCGCCCACCAGCACGAAGGCCCCGACCGGTCCGGTCGGGGCCTTCGTCGTCCCCGCGCGCAGGTGGCCCGCCGACGCCACGATGGGGTGGTGGCCGACGAGCACCCCCAGCGCCAGGTCGAGCACGAGCGCACCTACGAGGTGCCGGACGGCGCCGTGGTGCCCGCCGGCGGCGGGGACGGCGAGGGCGCGCTCCGGGTGGGTGAGGTGCGCACCGTGCTGCTGCGCGCCGGCTACCTCGACACCGAGCGGCTCGACCTGCGGCGCCGCGGCGTCACGCTGCGCCGGCGCACCGGAGGCGACGACGAGGGCTGGCACCTCAAGGTCCCGGCCGGCACCGACCGGCGCCTCGAGGTGCGCCTGCCGCTCGGCGACGGGGGCGACGACGAGGTGCCGCAGGCGCTGCTCGACGAGGTGCGCGCCCTGGTCCGCGACCGCCCGCTGCGGCTCGTCGCCACGCTCACCACCGAGCGCACCGAGCACCACCTGCTGGACGCCGACGGGGCGCCGCTGGCGGTGGTCTGCGACGACCGGGTGGCGGCCGGGGTCGAGGGCGGTGCCGCGACGTCGTGGCGGGAGTGGGAGGTCGAGCTGGCCCCCGGTCGCGACGAGACCGACCTCGACGCCCTGGAGCGGGCCGTGCTCGCGGCCGGGGCCGGACGCAGCGACCAGCCGTCCAAGCTCGGACGCGTCCTGGCCCGCCCGCAGCCGCCCGATCCGCCGGACGAGGGCTCGGCCGGCGCGCTGCTGCACGCGCGGCTGACCGGCCTCGTCGCCGAGCTGCGCCGCCGCGACGCCGACGTCCGCGCGGGGCGCGACGAGGGCGTGCACCGGATGCGGGTCGCGGCCCGGCGGCTGCGGTC
>NZ_BAAHAF010000189.1:0-15715 GCF_054777815.1 Angustibacter speluncae
GCCGGCGCGGCGGCCGGGTGCGCCCGGCTGCGCGGGCTGACGCCCGAGCAGGTGGCCGCGGCCGTCGACGCCGGCGCGGGACTGCCCGTGGCCGGCCACTTCTCGTCCGCGCTCGACGGCAACCCGGTGCGCGACGCCTGGATGGGCGCGTCCAACACCTCCGGCCTCGCCGCGGCGCGGATGGCGTCCGCCGGCCAGGCCCGCAGCACCGGAACCGCCGCCGGCTCGCTCGGCGCCCTGCTGGGCGAGCTCGAGCCCGACGCGCTCACCGACGGGCTCGGCGAGCGCTGGGACCTCGGGCTCGGGTACTTCAAGCGGCACGCCTCGTGCTCGTTCACCCACCCCGTCGCCGACGCCGTACTCGACCTGCGCGGCCCCGCCGCCGACGCCGCCGAGGTCGAGCAGCTGGTCGTCGAGACGCACCGGCTCGCCACGGGTCTCGACCGCACCACCTGGGACAGCCGGCTGGGCGCGATGTTCAGCATCCCGTTCGTCGCCGCGGCCGCCTGGGTGCACGGCGAGGTCGGCCCGAGGGTCAGCGGCGACGACCTGCGCGACGACCCGCGGGTCGCCGCCCTCGCCGCCCGGGTCGAGGTGCGGCCCGCGCCGGACCTCGACGCCCGGCTGCCCGCCGAGCGCGCCGCCCGCGTCTTCGTCCGCACCGCGGCCGGGACGCTCGTGCGCGAGGTCCCGAACCCGGTCGGCGACGCCGACCACCACCCGCTCGACGAGGACGACGTGATCGCGCTCCTGCGCGGCTGGCTCGACGACGACGGCCGGGGCGACCAGGTCGTCGACCTGCTGCGCGCCACGGTCGCCGAGCTCCCCGGCAGCGACGACGTCGGCCCGCTCCTGCAGGGGCTGCGATGACCACCACCGACCGCGAGCCCGGAGGCCCCGTGCTGCTGTACGCCGTCACCCCCATCCACGTCGACGGCGCCGAGCTGGCCCGTCGCCAGGCGCGCTACGACGAGCTGTGCCCGCCCGGTCTGCGGGTCGAGCTGCACGACATCGGGCCGGACGCCCCGCGCGCGCTCGACACCGAGCAGCAGGTGCGCGACTCCGAGGGCCTGGTGACCGCCGCGCTCGAGGCCGCCCCCGACCACGCCGACGCGCTGCTGCCCGACTGCGTGCTCGACCCGGGCGTGCCCGACCTGCAGGCGCGGCTCGACCGCCCGGTCTACGGCCTGCTGCGCACGAGCTCGACCTGGAGCGTGCTGTCGGGCAGGCGGTTCGGGGCCGTCACCCGCAACCCGGCGATCGCCGCGGAGCTCGAGCGCCAGGTCGGCGTGTACGGGCTCACCGCGTCGTTCACCGGCGGCGAGGTGCTCGACCTCGACGTCGCCGCGATCCACGAGGGCACGCGCTGGGCCGACGCGCTCGGCGCGGCGGTCGGGCGGATGTCGACCGCCGGTGCGGGCGACCTGGTGAACGGCTGCAGCGCCGTCGACCTGCCCGCCGAGGCCGCGACGTGGCCCGTCCGCGTGGTCGACCCGACCGCCCTGACGCTCGCGCTCGTCGCCGCCGGGGAGGCGCGGTGAGCGCGGACGGCCCCGACCTCGTGGTCGCCGGCGCCGGTGGCGGTCTCGTCGCCGCGCTGCGCGCCGCCCGGCTCGGGCTGGACGTCCTCGTCGTCGAGGCCAGCGAGCAGTTCCGGCGCGGCAACAACACCTCGATGTCGACCGCGATGGTGCCCGGCGCCGGCACCCGCTTCCAGCGCGAGGCGGGCATCGACGACTCCCCCGAGCTGTTCGCCGCCGACGTGGCCCGCAAGACCCACGGCGAGGCGGACGAGCGGCTCACGGCCACCCTCACCGGCGTGAGCGCGCGGCTCGTCGAGTGGCTCGCCGACGACCTCGGCCTGCCCCTCGGCGTGGTCACCGACTTCCACTACCCCGGCCACTCCCGCGACCGGTGCCACACCATCGAGGGACGGCACGGCACCCAGCTGCTCGACCACCTGCTGCGCGAGGTGCAGCGCGAGGAGCGCATCGACCTGCTCGTCCCCGCCCGGCTGGTCGACGTGCTGCTCGACGACGACGGCGCCGTGCGGGCCGCGGTGCTCGAGACGCCGGACGGCGACCGCGAGGAGGTGCCCACCCGCGCGGTGCTGCTGGCCACGAACGGGTACGGCGCCGACCGCGGGCTCGTCGAGCAGCACCTGCCCGAGATCGCCTCCGCCGCCTACCACGGGAGCGAGACCAGCCGAGGCGACGCGCTGCGCATCGGCGAGCGGCTCGGCGCCGCCACGGCGTACCTCGACGCCTACCAGGGGCACGGCGCGCTGGCCGCGCGCGGCGCCACCCTCGTCGGCTGGGCCACCGTCATGCACGGGGCCGTGCTGGTCAGCACCGCCGGCGAGCGGTTCGGCGACGAGACCAGCGGGTACAGCGAGTACGCGGCCGTCGTCGCGCAGCAGCCGGACGCCACCGCGTGGATCGTCCTCGACCGGCGCATCCACGACGCCTGCCAGGTGTTCACCGACTTCCGGCAGACGGTCGAGTCGGGGGCCCTGGTCTGGGCCGACGACGTCGCCGCCCTCGCCGACGCCACCGGCGTCCCCGCGGACGCGCTCGCGCGCACGCTCGACCAGGTCGCCGCGGCGGCGCGTGGTGAGGACCCGGACCCGTTCGGGCGCACCGAGTTCGAGGCCGTGCTCGAGCCGCCGTACGCCGCCGTCCGCGTCGTGCCCGCGCTCTTCCACACCCAGGGCGGTCTGGTCGTCGACGAGCACGCCCGCGTCGAGCGTGCCGACGGCTCGGTCGTCACCGGGCTGTACGCGTCCGGCGGTGCGGCGCACGGCATCTCGGGCCACGGCGCCGCCGGGTACCTGGCCGGCAACGGACTGCTGCCTGCGCTCGGGCTGGCGTTCCTCGCCGCCGAGCACCTGGCCGCCGAGCTCGGTGCGGAGGTCCCGGCGTGAGCGGACCCCTGGAGGGCTTCCGGGTCCTCGACGTCTCGACGATCCTGGCCGGACCGCTGTGCGCCCGCATCCTCGGCGACCACGGCGCCGAGGTGATCAAGATCGAGCACCCCACCAAGGGCGACGGCATGCGCGGCCACGGCCCGTCCAAGGACGGGATCCCGCTGTGGTGGAAGGAGATCTCGCGCAACAAGCTGTCGGTGGCGCTGAACCTGTCCGACCCCGACGGCGCCGAGCTGTTCCTGCGCCTGGTCGAGACCGCCGACGTCGTCGTCGAGAACTTCCGTCCGGGCACGCTGGAGCGCTGGGGGCTCGGTCCCGACCGGCTGCACGAGGTGAACCCGGGGCTGGTGCTCACGCGGGTCACCGGGTTCGGCCAGACCGGCCCGTACGCGGGTCGCGCCGGCTTCGGCACGCTCGCCGAGGCGATGAGCGGCTTCGCCCACCTGACGGGTGAGGCGGACGGCCCGCCCACGCTGCCCGCCTTCGGCCTGGCAGACAGCCTGTGCGGCATCGCCGCGTCGAGCGCGACGACGATGGCGCTGCTCGCGCGCGAGCGCAACGGCGGCCGCGGCGAGGTGATCGACCTGAGCCTGCTCGAGCCGATCCTCGACGCCGTCGGCCCCGGCCCGACCGTGTACCAGCAGACCGGCGTGGTCGGGACGCGGCAGGGCAACCGCTCGAGCAACAACGCGCCCCGCAACACCTACCGCACCGCCGACGGCAGCTGGGTCGCCGTCTCCACCAGCGCCCAGGCGATCGCCGAGCGGGTGATGCACCTGGTCGGTCACCCCGAGGTCGTCGACGAGCCGTGGTTCGCCACCGGCGCGCAGCGGGCCCAGCACGCCGACCTGCTCGACGAGTACGTCGGCGGCTGGATCGCGCAGCGCTCGCGCGCCGAGGTGACGGCCGAGTTCGAGCGCGCCGGAGCGGCGCTCGCGCCGATCTACACGTCCGAGGACCTCGTGCACGACCCGCACGTGCGCGAGACCGGCATGCTCGTCGAGGTCGAGGACGACGACCTCGGGCCGGTGCTCATGCACAGCGTCATGTGGCGCGCCCGCGAGGCGCCCGGCTCCATCCGCTTCACCGGTCGGCCACTCGGAGCCGACACCGACGCCGTGCTCGGGGCGCTCGGGTGCGACGAGGACCGCCTCGCCGACCTCGAGGCGCGCCGGGTCGTGGCACGACCCCAGGGGGACCCCCGATGACGACCACCACCACGGGCACCGCGGCCCTGCTCGCCGCCGTGCAGGCGGGCACCCGCGTCTACGGACTGGGTCGCGAGCTGCGGCAGGGCATGCCGCAGTCGCCCAACCACCCCGCGTTCTGGCACGCGCTCCCCCGTCGTCACGGCGACGTCGTGCGCAGCGACGGCGGCTCGGCGGCCAACGACATGATCTCGATGGGTACCCACGTCGGCACCCACGTCGACGCCTTCGCCCACGTCTCGCAGGACGGCCGGCTGCTCGACGGGTCGGACGCCGAGGAGGCCGGCCGCGGAGGCCGCTTCGAGCGGCTGGGCGCCCACACGATCGAGCCGATGGTGTGCCGCGGCGTGCTGCTCGACGTGGCCACCGCGCTCGGCTCGCCCGTCGGGCTCGAGGCCGGCTACGAGATCACGCCCGCCGACCTCGACCGGACGGTCGAGGCGCAGGGCACCGAGCCCGGCACCGGCGACGTCGTGCTGCTGCGCAGCGGGTGGGGGCGCCACTTCGACGGCCCGCAGCCGTCCGACTACGTGGGCGGCGCGTCCGGCGTCCCGGGCGTCGGCGAGGCCGGCGCGCGCTGGCTCGCCGACCGCGGGGTGCGGGCCGCCGGGGCCGACACGATCGCGTTCGAGCGGCTCGCGCCCGGCGCCGGCCACGCCGTGCTGCCCGCGCACCGGGTGCTGCTGGTCGAGGCCGGCGTCTACATCGTCGAGGCGATGGCGCTCGAGGAGCTCGCCGCCGACGGTGTGCACGAGTTCGTGTTCGTGATGGCGCCGCTGCCGATCTTCGGCGCCACCGGGTCGCCGGTGCGCCCGCTGGCGGTGGTCGCCGGTGGCTGAGCCGACCCTGGCGCAGCAGCTGGCCGCGTTCGCCGACGACGCGCGGCACGGCGTGCCGGACGAGGTCGCCGCGAGCGTCCGGCAGCGCGTGCTCGACGTGCTCGGCCTGTGCGTCGCGGCGACGCCGCTGCCGACCAGCGCCACCGTCGCGGGGCTGGTCGAGCACCAGGGCGGACGGCCGGAGTCGACCGCGGTCGGGCTGGCCGAGCGGGTGCCGGCGTCGCAGGCCGCGTTCCTGAACGGGGTGCTCGCCCACTCGCTCGACTTCGACGACACCCACCTGCCGTCGGTGCTGCACCCGAGCTCGGCGGTGGTGCCGGCGGCGCTCGCGGCGGCGCAGGCGGGCGGGGCCTCGGGCGCCGAGGTGGTCGCCGCGGTCGCCGTCGGGCTCGAGGTCGCCGTCCGGCTCGGGATGGCCGGGTACGACCGCGAGCTCGGCAACTCGGTGTACTTCGAGCACGGCCAGCACGCCACCTCGATCTGCGGCGCCATGGGAGCGGCCGTCGCCGCGGGTCTGGTGCTCGGGCTCGGGCGCGACCGCCTGGTCGACGTGCTCGGCGTCACCGGCTCGATGGCGTCCGGGATCATCGAGGCGAACCGCACCGGCGGCACGGTCAAGCGCGTGCACAACGGCTGGGCGGCGCGGTCCGGCGTGACCGCCGCCGAGCTCGTGCAGCGCGGGCTCACCGGCCCGCCGTCCGTGCTCGAGGGCCGGTTCGGCTTCTTCGAGGCGTTCCTGCACGGCAGCGAGGTCGACCTGGACGCCGTGACAGCCGATCTCGGCACCGACTGGTCGGTGCCGGGCATCTTCTTCAAGCCGTATCCCGCCAACCACTTCACCCACGGCGTCGTCGACGCCGGGCTCGCCCTGCGCGCGCAGGGCCTGCGTCCCGACGACGTCGAGCGGGTCGAGGTGCGCGTCCCGTCCGCGGTGATCCGCACGATCGGCGAGCCGATCGAGGTCAAGCGGGCGCCGCAGACCGGGTACCAGGCGCAGTTCAGCGGGCCGTACGCGTTCGCGGCCGGCCTGTGCTCGTCCGGCGCCGGCCTCGGCGTCGGCCTGGCCGACTACTCCGACGAGCTCGCCGCCGACCCGGTGCGCCGCGCGCTGATGGCGGTCACCGACGTCGTGCCGGACGAGCGGTGCGACGCGATCTTCCCGAACCAGTTCCCCGCCGTGGTCGTCGTCACGACCACCGACGGCCGCACCCTCACCGAGGAGGTGCTCGCCAACCGCGGCGGACCCGGCAACCCGCTGTCCGACGACGAGCTCGCGACGAAGTTCGCGGTGAACGTCGCCGGCCTGCTGCCCGACGACGTGGCCGCAGCCGTCTCGGACGCCGCCCTGCGCCTCGGCGACCTCCCCGGCGTCGACCCCCTGCTCGACCCCCTGCGCGACCTCGTCCGTCCCTGACCGACCGCTCCCGACCCACCCGCGACACCCCTGGAGGCCCCCATGGCCCGGTACGACCTGCTCCTCACCGACGTGCGCGTGGTCAGCCACGACTCCGCCGAGACGCCGACGGCCGACATCGCCGTCACCGACGGCCGGATCGTCGAGGTCGCACCGGGACTCGACCGCTCCGAGGCGACCACCGTGGTCGACGGCCGCGGGCGGCTCGCCTTCCCCGGCGCGGTCGACGCCCACCAGCACTGGGGCATCTACAACCCGCTGCGGGTCGACACCGGCACCGAGAGCCGCGCCTGCGCGCAGGGCGGCGTCACCAGCGCGATCACCTACATGCGCACCGGCCAGTACTACCTGAACAAGGGCGGCCCGTACGCCGAGTTCTTCCCCGAGGTGCTGGCCGAGTCCGAGGGCGAGGCCTTCGTCGACTACGCCTTCCACCTGGCGCCGATGAGCAAGCAGCACATCGACGAGATCCCCTCGCTGGTGGCCGACCACGGCGTCACGTCGTTCAAGATCTTCATGTTCTACGGCGGCCACGGCCTGCACGGCCGGTCCGCCGACCAGAGCTCGTTCCTGATGATCCCCGAGGACGAGCGCTACGACATGGCGCACTTCGAGTTCGTCATGCGCGGTGTGCAGCGGGCGCGCGAGCAGCACCCCGAGCTGGCGGACGAGATCTCGCTGTCGCTGCACTGCGAGACGGCCGAGATCATGACCGCCTACACGAAGCTGGTCGAGGAGGCCGGTGAGCTGTCCGGCCTCGAGGCCTACAGCGCGTCCCGCCCGCAGCACTCCGAGGGCCTGGCCGTGAGCATCGCCTCGTACCTCGCGCACGAGACCGGGCTGCCGACGATCAACCTGCTGCACCTGTCGTCGGCCAAGGCGATGGACGCGGCGATCCGGATGAAGACCGCGTTCCCGCACATCGACTTCCGTCGCGAGGTCACCATCGGTCACCTGCTCGCCACCTTCCACACCGCGTCGGGCATCGGCGGCAAGGTCAACCCGCCGCTGCGCGGCGAGGACGACGTCGAGGCGCTGTGGGAGCACGTGCTCGCCGGCGAGGTCGACTGGGTGGTCAGCGACCACGCCTGCTGCCGCGACGAGCAGAAGTTCGGCGACCCGCGTGACGACGTCTTCCTCGCCAAGAGCGGCTTCGGCGGCGCGGAGTACCTGCTGCCCGGGCTGGTGGGCGAGGGGGCGCGGCGCGGGCTGTCGATGGGCGACGTGGCGCGGCTGCTGTCGTGGAACCCGGCGCAGCGCTACGGCCTGCGCACCAAGGGCGCGATCGCGGAGGGCTACGACGCCGACATCGCGCTGGTCGACGACACCGTCACCTGGACGGTGCGCGCCGAGGACTCCGAGTCGACCCAGGAGTACACGCCGTTCGAGGGCTTCGAGCTGCACGCCGCCGTGACCGACACCTTCCTGCGCGGCCACCGGGTGCTCGAGGACGGCAAGGTGGTCGGGGAGCCCACCGGGCGGTACCTCTCGCGGCCCACCGGGCGCTGACGCGTGGCGGCCCGCAGCTACCTCTACGTCCCGGGTGATCAGGCCGAGCGCCTGGCCGGGGCGGCCCGGCGCGGCGCCGACGCGCTCGTCCTCGACCTCGAGGACGCCGTGCCGGCCACCCGCAAGGACGAGGCGCGCGGCCTGGTCGGCGACTACGTGGCCGAGGACGCCGACCGGCCGCCGCTGTGGGTCCGGGTCACCGTCGACGGGCTCGAGGACGACGCGGCCGCCGTCGTCGGCCCCGGCCTGACCGGGCTGTTCCTGCCGAAGGCCGATGCGGCGCAGGCGGACCGGGCCGACGGGGTGCTGCGTCGGCTCGAGCGCGAGCGCGGCCTGGACGAGGGGTCGGTGCGGCTGCTGCCACTGGTCGAGTCGGCGCAGGGGCTGCACGACGCGGCCGAGGTCGCCGCCCACCCGCGGGTCGACCGGCTCGGGATCGGCGAGGCCGACCTGGCGGCCGACCTCGGCGTGCTCCCCGGCCCGGAGCGCGAGGAGCTGTGGGTCTTCCGCGCGCAGGTGGTCGCGGCGTCCGCGCGCGTCGGCGCGGGACGCCCGGTCGGGCCGGTCGAGACCGCCCTGCGCGACGAGGAGCTGCTCGAGCGCTCGACGGCCCGGCTGCTGCGACAGGGCTTCCGGGCCCGCACCTGCCTGACCCCGCGGCAGGTCGAGGTGGTCAACCGGGTGCTGACGCCGTCCGCCGAGGAGGTCGCGCGAGCCCGCGCGCTCGTTGACGCGCTCGACACCGCGACCGCCTCCGGGACGGGCGTGGCCGTCGACGCCGACGGGCGGATCGTCGACGAGGCGGTCGTGCGCTCGGCCCGCGAGGTGCTCGAGCGCGCGGGTGCGCAGGGGTCGTGAGCGGCACCGTCCTGGTGACCGGGGGCGACGGCGGCATCGGTCGCGCGTGCGTCGCGCTGTTCGAGGAGCGCGGCGACCGGGTGCTGGTGCTCGACCGCGCCCGCGGCCACGACGCCTGCGACCCCGCGTCCGTGGCCTCCGTGCTCGAGGGCGTCGACCGGCTCGACGCCGTCGTGCACGCCGCCGGCTCGGTCGGCGAGGGCGGCATCGAGGACACCTCGCTGGAGCAGTGGCGCTCGGTCCTCGACGACAACCTCACCTCGGCGTTCGTCGTCTGCAGGGCGGCGCTGCCGCTGCTCGGCGACGGCGGGTCGGTGGTGCTGCTGTCGTCGGTGAACGGCCGGCACGGCGGCACCCTGCTGTCCGGACCCGCCTACGCGGCGGCCAAGGCCGGGGTGATCGGCCTGGCGCGCCACCTGGCGAAGTTCCACGGCGCCCGCGGCGTGCGCGTGAACGCGATCGCCGCCGGGCCGGTGGCCACGGCGATGGTCGACCGGCTCGACGACGACGCGCTCGCCGCGCTGGTCGCGACGATGGCGCTGCCGAAGGTCGCCTCGACCGCGGAGGTCGCCGGCACCGTCGGCTGGCTGTGCTCGCCGGCGGCGGCCTCGGTGACCGGCACCGTGGTCGACCTCAACGGCGGGATGTGGATGGGCTGAGCCGGCCGCTCAGAACAGCAGGTCGGCCTCGAGGTCGAGCAGGAACCGCTTGCGCGGCAGGCCACCGCCGAACCCGGTGAGCGAGCCGTCGGCCCCCACCACCCGGTGGCACGGCACCACGATCGACAGCGGGTTCGCCCCGTTGGCCAGGCCGACCGCCCGCGAGGCGCCGGGTTCGAGCCCCAGCTCGGCGGCGATGGCGCCGTAGGAGCGGGTCGTGCCGTAGGGGATCGCGCGCAGCCGCTCCCACACCCGGAGCTGGAAGCCGGTGCCGCGCGGCGCGAGCGGCAGGTCGAACCCGCGCCGCTCGCCGGCGAAGTACGCCGCGAGCTGGTCGCGCGCGGCGGCGAGCACGGGGTGGTCGTCGTCGCGCACCCAGTCGTCCCCGGACGTGCGCTCGGCCTGCTCGATCCCCTTGTGCGGGCTGAACCACACCGCGGCGAGCCCGTCGTCGCCGGCGGCGAGCAGCAGCGGGTCGACCGGGGAGTCGACGAGGGTCCACGACGTCACCGCACCAGTGTCGCCCCCACCTGCGACGGTCCCCGCCGCCGCTCCGTCCGCCCTGAGCGGAACGCACTTGTGAGTGAGTGCTCACTCATCTAGTCTCTCCCGTCGTGACCCCCCGCGCCCCCGCCCTGTCGCGCGACGAGCGCCGGGCCGCCCTGGTGGCGGCGACGGTGCCGCTCGTGCGCGAGCACGGCGTCGGCGTCACCACCGCCCAGATCGCCCGCGCCGCAGGCGTGGCCGAGGGCACGATCTTCCGGGCCTTCGACTCCAAGGACGAGCTGCTGCACGCCGCCGTGGCCAGCGCGTTCGACCTCACCCACCTCGTCGACGCGATCCGCGGCGTCGACGCCGGGCTGCCGCTCGAGCAGCGGCTCGTCGAGGCCGTCGGCATGGTGCAGCGGCACCTGTCGGCCTTCGTCGAGGTGATGGGCCGGCTCGCCGCGTCCGGTGGGATGCGGCCGCACGACTCGGCGCACGCCGCTGCCGCGCACGACCAGCGCCGGCAGGCGTCGCAGCGCGTGCACGACGCGCTGCTCGCGGTCGTCGGCCCGGACGCCGACCGGTTCGCCGTCGGTGTCGACCGTGCCGTCGACCTGCTCGGCGGCGTGGTGCTGGCGAGCATCCACCCGCTGTCGTCCGACCGGGGCCCGTTCCCGGCGGAGCACGTCGTCCACCTCGTCCTGCACGGCGCGCTCGCGCCGCTGCCGTCACCCGTCCCCAGCAGGAAGGCCGGCTGATGCTCGTCCGCCTCGCCGCCAGGTACCTGGCGCCCTACTCGGCCTCGCTGGCCGTGCTGGTCGTGCTGCAGCTCGCCGGCACGATCGCCTCGCTCTACCTGCCCAGCCTGAACGCCCGCATCATCGACGAGGGCGTGGCGCAGGGCGACACGCAGTACATCGTGCGCACCGGCGGGTGGATGCTCGCCGTCTCGCTCGTGCAGATCGTCGCCACCGTCGCCGCCACCTGGATCGGCGCCCGCGCCTCGGCCTCGATGGCGCGCGACGTACGAGCCGGGCTGTTCGACCGGGTCGCGTCGTTCTCGGCCCGCGAGGTCGCGAGGTTCGGTGCGCCGACGCTGATCTCGCGCAGCACCAACGACGTCACCCAGGTGCAGATGGTCGTCAACATGTTCCTGACGATGGTCGTCTCCGCGCCGATCATGATGGTCGGCGGCGTCGTGATGGCCGTCCGCGAGGACCTCGGGCTCTCGTGGCTGGTCGCGGTGGCCGTGCCCGTGCTGGCGCTCAGCGTCGCCCTCGTGATCGTGCGGATGATCCCGCAGTTCAAGGTCATGCAGGAGTGCGTCGACTGGGTGAACCGCATCCTGCGCGAGCAGATCACCGGCGTGCGGGTCGTGCGGGCGTTCGTCCGCGAGGACCTCGAGCAGGAGCGGTTCGCCGAGGCGAACGCCCGGTACACCGGCAGCGCCCTGGCCGTCGGCCGCCTGATGGCCCTGGCCTTCCCGATCGTCATGCTGGTGTTCAACGGGTCCACCGTCGCCGTGCTGTGGTTCGGCGCGTCGCGCGTCGGCTCCGGCGAGATGCAGGTCGGCGCGCTCACCGCGTTCATGAGCTACCTGATGCAGATCCTGATGTCGGTGATGATGGCGACCTTCATGTCGATGATGATCCCGCGGGCGGCCGTCTCGTCCGGGCGAATCGGCGAGGTGCTCGCCACCGAGACCTCCGTCGCCGCACCGGCCGCGCCGCGGGCGCTCCCCGAGGGCCCGGTCGAGGTCGAGCTGCGCGACGTCGGGTTCGGCTACCCCGGCGCGGAGTCCGCTGTGCTGGACGGCGTCTCGTTCACCGCCCGTCCCGGCACGACCACCGCGGTCATCGGCTCGACGGGCGCCGGCAAGACCACGCTGGTCTCGCTCGTGCCCCGGCTGCACGACGTCACCTCGGGCGCGGTGCTCGTCGGCGGCGTCGACGTGCGCGAGGCCGACCCGGACGCCCTGTGGGCGCGGATGGGCACGGTGCCGCAGAAGCCGTACCTGTTCAGCGGCACGGTGGCGAGCAACCTGCGGTACGGCCGCACCGACGCCACCGACGACGAGCTCTGGGAGGCGCTGCGCATCGCGCAGGCCGAGGACTTCGTCCGCGCGATGCCGCTCGGGCTCGAGGCCCCGATCGCGCAGGGCGGCACGAACGTGTCGGGCGGGCAGCGCCAGCGGCTCGCGATCGCCCGCGCGGTCGTCCGTCGTCCCTCCGTCTACGTCTTCGACGACTCGTTCTCGGCGCTCGACCTGCGCACCGACGCGCGGCTGCGCGCCGCGCTCGCGCCGGTCACCCGCGACGCCACCGTGATCGTGGTGGCGCAACGGGTGTCGACGATCGTCGACGCCGACCAGATCGTCGTGCTCGAGGACGGGCGCGTGGTGGGCACCGGGTGTCACGCCGAGCTGCTCGAGAGCTGCCCCACCTACGTCGAGATCGTCGAGTCCCAGCGCAGCGCCGAGGAGGTGGGGGTCTGATGGCCGAGGGTGTGAGGTCCGAGGAGGAGAAGGCCGCGGAGCAGCGGCGTGGCCCGAACGTGCGCGGCCCGGGCGGTCACGTGCCGATCGGGGCCCCGACGCAGAAGTCGCAGGACTTCGGCCGCTCGGCGCGCCGGCTGCTCGGGTTGATGGCGCCCCAGCGCGTGCAGGTGCTGTCGGTGGTGGCGCTCGCCGTGGTGTCGGTGGTGCTGACCGCGATCGGCCCGAAGATCCTCGGCCGCGCGACCGACCTGATCTTCGCGGGGTTCATCGGGTCGCAGCTGCCCGCCGGCGTCACCCGGCAGCAGGCGGCCGACGGGCTGCGCTCGTCCGGTCAGGAGCGGTTCGCCGACATGGTCGGCGCGATGCCCGACCTGGTGCCCGGCCAGGGCATCGACATGACCGCCGTCGGGCGGGTGCTGCTCGTCGCGCTGGCCGTGTACGTCGTGGCGTCGGTGCTGAGCTGGTGGCAGGGGTGGCTGCTCGCCGGCGCGGTGCAGACCGTCGTGGCGCGGCTGCGCGCCGACGTCGAGGCCAAGCTGCACCGGTTGCCGCTGCCGTACTTCGACAACCAGCCGCGCGGCGAGCTGCTGAGCCGCGTCACCAACGACATCGACAACGTCGCGCAGTCGCTGCAGCAGACGCTGTCGCAGCTGCTCACCTCGCTGCTCACCGTCGTGGCCATGGTCGCGATGATGGTGTGGATCTCGCCGCTGCTCGCGCTCATCGCGCTGGTGACGATCCCCATCAGCGTCGTGGTGACCGGTCTGATCGCCAAGCGCTCGCAGGTGAAGTTCGTGCAGCAGTGGAGGTCCACGGGCGAGCTGAACGGCATCATCGAGGAGTCGTTCACCGGGCACTCGCTGGTCAAGGTGTTCGGCCAGCAGGAGACCTCGCGGACGTCGTTCGCGGACAAGAACTCCGAGCTGTACGAGGCCGGCTTCGGAGCCCAGTTCATCAGCGGCATCATCATGCCCGCGATGATGTTCATCGGGAACCTCAACTACGTCGCCATCGCCGTCGTGGGCGGGCTGCGGGTCGCCAACGGGACGATGTCGCTCGGCGACGTGCAGGCCTTCATCCAGTACTCGCGCCAGTTCACCCAGCCGCTGACGCAGGTCGCCTCGATGGCGAACCTCATGCAGTCGGGCGTGGCGTCGGCCGAGCGGGTGTTCGAGGTGCTCGACGCCGACGAGCAGGTCGCCGAGCGCTCGACGGGCACGGTCGCCGAGGACGCCCGCGGCCGGATCGCGTTCGAGGACGTCTCGTTCCGCTACGACCCCGAGCGGCCGCTGATCGAGCACCTCGACCTGGTCGTCGAGCCGGGCCAGACGGTCGCGATCGTCGGCCCCACCGGCGCCGGCAAGACCACGCTGGTCAACCTCGTGATGCGCTTCTACGAGCTCACCGGCGGACGCATCACCCTCGACGGCGTCGACGTCACCGACCTGACCCGGCACGACCTGCGGGCGCGGACGGGCATGGTGCTGCAGGACACCTGGCTGTTCAAGGGCACCATCCGCGACAACATCGCCTACGGCCGCCCCGGCGCCACCGAGGCCGAGGTGCTCGCCGCGGCCGAGGCCACCTACGTCGACCGGTTCGTGCACTCGCTGCCCGACGGCTACGACACGGTGATCGACGACGAGGGCAGCAACGTCAGCGCCGGCGAGAAGCAGCTGCTCACCATCGCCCGGGCCTTCCTCGCCGACCCCGACCTGCTGATCCTCGACGAGGCGACGTCGTCGGTCGACACCCGCACCGAGCGCCTGGTGCAGCAGGCGATGTCGGCGCTGCGGTCCGACCGCACCTCGTTCGTCATCGCGCACCGGCTGTCGACCATCCGCGACGCCGACCTGATCCTGGTGATGGAGGACGGCGCCATCGTCGAGCAGGGCTCGCACGCCGAGCTGCTCGAGCGCGACGGCGCGTACGCCCGCCTCTACCGGGCGCAGTTCAGCGGCGCCCTGGTCGACGACGAGGTGACGGCCTAGGGCGCTCCCGCTCGGTGGGCACACCGAGGGGAGAACGCCGCCGAGCCTGCTCGGTCCCGTCGTCCACAGCCCCCGACTCCCCCGCCTGTGTCCACAGGTGGACCGACGGGGCGGTCGGGTGGCGGGGGCGGCGCCCGACAGTGGGCCGGTGGACACCGCACCGGCGCTGCGTGCCGCCGCCGAGCGGCAGGGTCTGGCGACCTGGGCCGAGCTCCGACGGGCTGCCTCGCGGCGGACCATCCAGGCCGCCGTCGCCCGCGGTGAGCTCGTCCGGGTCGCCCGGGGCAGGTACTCCCTCGACCGCTCACCACCCCCGCTGCGGTCGGCGCTGCGGCTGGGCGGCGCCGTGTCGCACCTGTCGGCCGCGCAGCTCTGGATGCTGCCGACGCTCCACCCGCCGGAGGTCGTCGACGTCACCGTGCCGGCCGGGTCGAACGCACGGGCCGTCCGCGGCGAGCGCCTGCACTGGACCGACCTCGACGACGACGAGACGCGCGGCCGGGTCACGAGCCCGCTGCGGACGGTGCTCGACTGCGCGCGCACGCTGCCGTTCGCGGACGCGCTGGCCGTGGCGGACGGAGCCGTGCGGCTGGGTCGCGTCGACAGCCAGACGCTGGCCGCAGCGGCGCACCGGTGCACGGGCAAGGGCAACCGTCAGGCCCGCCGCGTCGCCTGCCACGTCGACGGTCGTGCGGCCAACCCGTTCGAGTCCGCGCTGCGTGCCGTCGTGATCGACCTCGGCCTCACCGGCTTCGCGCCGCAGTGCCGGGTGCGCCTGCCCCGGCTGCGCGGCTACGTCGACGTCGGCGACCCGCGGAGGCGGATCGCGCTGGAGGCCGACAGCTTCGAGTTCCACGGCTCGCGCTCGGCGTTCCGCAAGGACTGCCGCCGCTACGACGAGCTGACGGTCAACGGGTGGCTCGTGCTCCGGTTCGCCTGGGAGGACGTGATGTTCGACCGCGAGTGGGTGAGCGAGATGGTCGCCGGCACCGTCGCGCTCCGGGACGGCTGAGCACAGCGGGGGGAGCTCGCGCGCGATCCGCCGTGCAGACGACCGAGGAACCCCCGAACTCCCCCGCGCGTGCACACGGTCAGCCCGGGGCGAGGTAGGCCGCCCACAGGTGGAGCATCGCGGTGGTGCGGTGCGGCGCCCAGGCGGCACCCAGCGCCGCGGCGCGGCGGGTGTCGACCGGCCCGCCGGTGAGGCGCTCGAGCTGGCGGCGCACGGCCAGGTCGGAGGCCAGCAGCACGTCGGGGTCGCGGCCGGCCCGCACCCGCAGGTAGTCGACCGTCCAGGGGCCGACGCCGGGCAGCGCGAGCAGCGCGGC
>NZ_BAAHAF010000190.1:0-15360 GCF_054777815.1 Angustibacter speluncae
GACGACGGGCTCGACGACGGGCACGTCCTGCGCGGGGCCGGTGTCGCGCGGCTCGGCGGGGCGGGAGCGACCGCGCTCCCCCGCGACCCGGCGCCGGCTGCCGCCGGACGGCGTCACGGCGTGGCCCCGGTGGTCGAGCCGGTGGTGGGGGCGGGCGTCGGCGACGTCCCCTCGCCCGCGCCGGCGGGCAGCTCGACCTGGCTGGAGACGAACGTGAGGTCGCTGACGAGCCACTCGTCGGCGGTGCGGGTCAGGTCCATCTGGATGCGGTAGTGCCGCGGCGTGGGGGTCGTGCTCGCGACGTTGGTGACCTCGGTGTCGACGACCACGAGCACCCGCGCGCTGTCGTCGTCGTCGGTGACGACGGCCGCCTCGCGGACGGTGCCGACCGAGCGGGACTCGTTCTGCGTCACCAGGGCCCGCACGTCGTCGACGCCGGCGCGGAACTGCTCGCGGAACGAGCCGGTCGACCCGTCGAGCACCAGCTCGACGTCCTCGTCGAAGGACTCGTAGTCGAGCGTGGTGAAGTTCACCGCGTGCTGCTTGGCCTGCTGCAGCACCTGCGCGCGGCGGGCGTCGCCCTCGCGGCGGTCGAGCACCGGCCCGAGCCGGGTGGCGAGCAGGACCAGCGACGCGACCAGGAGCGCGACCAGCAGCACCGCCAGCGCCACCCGGACCGCCCGACGCCCCGGCGCGACCCGGACCGTCGAGGCGGTCACGACCCGGCTCCAAGGAGCAGCAGCTCGAGCGCGTCGACCCCGCTGGTGCCGGCGGGCGCGTGGCCGGGGACGACGGTCACCCGCGGGTCGCGGACGGTGCCGCCGCCGACCAGGTAGCTGCTCGGCAGCCCGGAGGACCGCTCGTACGAGGGGTTCGGCGCGTTCTGCGCGCCGCGGACGTTGGTGCCGCTGCCGCGGGCCGCGGTGCACTGCGCGCCGGTGTTCGTGGGCTCCTGCGCGGTGGTCTGGTTGGGGTCGGTGCGGGTCGTGCCCTCGTACCCCTGCTCGCAGGCGGCCGGCTGGGTGCTCAGCACCAGCCCGAAGTGGGCCGTGCCGTCGCCCGGCACCACCGTGTACCCGCCTGCCACGACCGCAGGATAGGTGACGAGCATCTGCTCGATCCCGTCCACCCGCGTGACCGTCACCTCGCCGACGGTGACCAGGTTGGTGAGCAGCCCGGCGATCGCGGACCGGTTGTCCTGCAGCAGCCCGTCGAGCTCGCCGGAGGCGACCACCCCGTTGTCGAGCACGGCGCGCAGGTCGGCGTCGGTCTGCTCGCTCGCGAGCGTCTCGGACAGGTCGGCCAGGTCGGTCGCGAACGAGCGGATCGCCGGCCCGGTCTCGCGCTGGGTGTCGAGGACGATCGCGCCGTCGTCGATGAGGGTGAGGGTCTCGGGGAGGGCGTCGGTGGCCGCCAGGGTGAGGCGGTCGCCGGCGTCGAGCAGCCGCTCGAGGTCGCGGCTGCCGCCGGCGAACGCCTTGCCGAGCTCGGAGACCACGACCTGCAGGTCCTGCCGGTCGACCGACTCGACCAGGCGCGACACGTCGAGCAGCAGCTGCTCGGTCGGCACGGGCGTCCGCGTCCGCTCGCGCGGGATGACGTCGCCCGCGGCGAGGAACGGGCCGTCGGCGGTGGCGGGCTGCAGGTCGACGTACTGCTCGCCCACGGCCGAGCGGTTCTCGACCACGGCGTCGGTGTCGGACGGCACCTGCTCGGTGCCGTCGAGGCGCAGGTCGACCCGCACCCCGTCGCCCTGCAGGCGCAGCGCCTCGACGCGGCCGACCGTGACGCCCCGGTAGGTGACCTCGGCGCCCTCGAAGATGCCGCCCGACTCGGCGAGGTCGACCGACACCAGGTACGAGCGGCCGGTCAGCAGGTCGCCGAGACCGACGTACTTCACCGTGACGTAGGTGACGCCGACGATCGTGATGACGGCGAACGCGATGAGCTGGTAGACGGTGGCGCGGGTGATCACGTCACACACCCCCCAGCAGCAGCGCCGCGAGCGCCGGGTCGTAGGAGCTCCTGCCGGACGCGTCGGTGCGGTCGCCCCCGACGCACCCGATGATCGGCAGGCAGATCGGCGGCGGCGTCGTCGACGACGGTGGCGCGGTCACCGTCTGGGTGGCGGTCGGCTGCCCGGCGGGGCACAGCGTCTGCCCGAGCACCGGCAGCTCGCGGCACACCTCGGTGAGCGGCGGCAGCTGGCAGATCCCGCCCGGGGTCAGCACGCCCCCGGTGGCCTCGCATATCTCGACGACCGGGTCGCAGGCGGCGGCGCCCACGAGGTCCTGGCAGATCTGCTGCACCGGCGGCAGCTGGCAGTCGCCGGCCAGGCCGAGCGCGCCGCACAGCTCCGGCAGCGGCAGGGTCGGCAGGTCGGTGGGGATCGGCAGGCTCGGCAGCGGGAGCGACGGCAGCGGCGGCAGGCTCGGCCCGCCGGTCGGCTGCGGCAGCAGCGAGTCGAGGTCGGACAGGTTGGCGTCCAGCCGGATCGACAGGTTGGTGTAGTCGCCCTTGATGCCCTCGGCCGCGACGTCCGGGAACGGGTAGCTGACGAAGACGTCGAGCGACTCCGGCAGGGCGTCGCCGGCGGCGGCGAGCTGGGTCAGCACCGGGTCGAGCGCCTGCAGGTTGGCGACGGTGTCGGCCTGCGAGGCGTCGATGACGCGGGTGGCGGTCACGCCGAGGTCGGACAGCGCGGTGAGCATCGCCGTGAGCTGCTCGCGCTGGTCGGCCAGCACCCGCAGGCCGCCGGGGATGGTGTCGAGCGCGGTGGCGATGTCCTGCTGCTGGGCCGCGAGCGTCGCCGACAGCCGGTCGATCGCCTCGATCGCGCGGACGATCTCGCTCTTGTGCTGGTCGAGGCCGGTGACGAACACGTCGAGCTGCTCGAGCGCGTCCCGGACGTCGGACTCACGACCCTCGAGGGCGTCGTTCAGCTCGCGGTTGATCGTCTGCAGCTGGGCCACGCCGCCGCCGTTCAGCAGCAGCGAGAGCGCGCCGAGCACCTCCTCGACCTCGGGGTTGCGGCCCGTGCGGTCGAGCGGGATGACGTCGCCGTCCGACAGCCGCCCGACGCCGCCGGATGCGGGCGCCGACAGCGACACGAACTTCTCGCCGAGCAGGGAGGTCTGGCGCAGCGTCGCGTCGGCGTCGTCGGGCAGCTCGACGTCGTCCTCGATCCGGACGACGACCCGGGCGTGCCAGTCGTGCAGCTCGACCGACTCGACGGCGCCGACGGTCACGTCGTTCACCTTGACCGCGGACTGCGGCACCAGGTCGAGGACGTCGGCGAAGTCGATCGTGACCCGGTAGACGTCCGGCCCGTTCGCGGCGCCGCCGGGTAGCGGGAGGTCGTACGCGCCCTGGCAGCCGGTGAGCAGCACGACCAGGCCGAGCAGCGCGGCGAGCCGGGCGCGCAGGGTGCGGGCGGGCCGGGTGCGGGTGGGCCGGGTGCGGGTGGACGAGATGCTCACGAGCCACCTCCGGGCAGGATGCCGGCCAGCGTGCGGTCGGGGCCCGGGCCGGCCGCGGGGGCGGGGGACGCGGGCACCGACAGACCGGTCGAGGCACCCGGCAGCGCCGAGCCGCTGCCGCCGATCCCGGGCAGCGCGCCGGCCGGAAGCAGGTCGAGCAGCATGCTCAGGTCGTTCAGGACGCCCGCGCAGTAGCCCGGGTTCTGCTGGCTGCCGTCGGACAGCGACCCGTTCAGCAGCGAGCACAGGAACGCCAGCGGGTTCTGCTCGATCGGGCCGAGGTTCGCCCGGGTGTCGAGGGTGCCCGAGCGCGGGTTGTAGGCGTTGCCGAGGTTCGACAGCGCGGTCGGCGCCGCCACGAGCGTCTCGGCGAGGGCCTCCTGCTGCGAGGCGACGCTGGCGGTGACCGACTCGAGCTGCGCGACGTCCTCGGTGAGCACCTCGCGGTTCTCGCGGACGAACGACTGCACCTCGGCCAGCGCGACCGCGAGGTTCTGCAGCGCGAGCGCGAGGTCCTGCCGCTCCCCCGCGAGCTGGTCGGAGACGGTGGCCAGGTCGGTGTTCAGGTCGGTGACGGCCTGGTCGTTCTCGGCCAGGGTCGTGGTGAAGGTCTGCAGGTTCTCGACGGTGGCGAACAGGTCGTCGTCGTTGCTCGCCAGGGCGTCGAGCGCGAGCCCCAGGTCCTCGATCGTGCTGCCGAGCGCCTCGCCGTTGCCGTCGAGGTTGGCCGCGCCGGTGTCGAGCACCCGCGACAGCGCGCCGTCGCCGTTCGCCCCCTCCGGGCCGAGCGCGACCGCGAGGTCGTCGAGGCTGCCGAAGACGCGGTCGAGCTCGACCGGGACGGCGGTGCGCTCGAGCGGGATCTCGGCGCCGTCGGCCAGCGTCGGGCCCTCGCCGGTGTGCACCGGCAGCAGCTGCACGTACCGGTCGCTCACGACCGACGGCGAGATGACCACGGCCTGCGCGTCGGCGGGCACGGCGTACTGCGCGTCGTACTCCAGCTCGACGCGGACCCGCTCTCCCTCGGGCGACACCTCGGTGACCAGGCCGACGGGGATGCCGAGGATGCGCACCTCGGAGCCCTCGTAGAGCCCGACCGTGCGGGTGAAGTAGGCGGTGACCCGGGTGCGGTCCGGGCCCGGCCACAGCCACACCAGGGCCGCGACGAGCGCCAGCACGGTCACGACCGAGACCACCTTCACCACACCCGGCAGGCCGCGCAGCCGGTCGAGGCCGCGGTGCACGACGGCGCCGCCGGCGGCGGCCGCCGTCGCGAGCGCCGCACCGGCGCGCCCGACGCCGCGGCGACCGCCGACCTCGCCCCTCCGCGGGGCGACGTCCTGCGCCTCGGTGGTGCTCGTGGTCCCGTCGGCCTCCACGGCCCCGGCGGTGCCGGGCCACCCGTCCTGGACCGCCTCGGAGAGGCCGACGTCGCGGGTCACCTCGCGCTCGTCCCGGCTGTCGCGCTCGTCGCGGCTCACGGCTGCACCGCCTGGGTCGGCAGCGGCAGCCCGGGCACCGGGACGAGGTTCTGGATGTAGGTGTCGAACCAGCGGCCCGTGCCGAGCACGTTCGCGAACAGGCGGGTGAACGGCGCCATGTTCGCCAGGCCCTCCTCGAGGTTCGCCTTGTTCTCCTCCAGCAGCGCGAGCACCGAGTTCAGCCGGTCCAGCGTCGGCTTCAGCTCGGCCCGGTTCTCCTGCACCAGCGCGGTGATCTGGGCGGCGAGCGCCGCGGTCGAGTCGAGCAGCCGGCTGATGTCGTCGCGCCGCTTCTCGAGCTCGGCGAGCAGCAGGTTGGCGTCGTTGATGAGCTGCTCGAGCTCGGCGTCGCGCGAGGCCATCACCTCGGTGACCTCGCGGGTGCTGTCGAGCAGCCGGCGCAGCTCGTCGTCGCGCGAGGCGATCGTGCGGGACAGGTCCGAGAGCCCGGCGAGCGCGCCCTGCACCTCCTCCGGGGTGTCCTGGAACTCCACCGCCATCGTGTCGAGCGCCGCCGCGAGCTGGTCGGTGTCGATGCTCTCGTTCACCTCGGCGAGGTCGGAGAACGCCTGCACGACGTCGTAGACCGCGACGGTGCGGTCGACCGGGATCTCGCTGCCCTCGGCCAGCTGACCGTCGCCGCGCGGCTCCAGCGCGAGGAACTTCTCGCCCAGCACGGTCTTGATCCGGATGCTGGCGCCGGTCTGCTCGCCGAACGCCGCCGGCTCGGTGACGGTGAAGTCGACGCGGACGTGGTCGCCGTCGAGCTCGACGGCGTCGACCTCGCCGACCTGGACGCCCGCGACGCGCACGTCGTCGCCCGCGCGCAGGCCGCCGGCCTCGGTGAAGGCGGCCGAGTAGTCGTCGCCGCCACCGAGGAACGGCAGCGCCTTGACGTCGAACGCCGCCACCAGCGCCAGCGCGATCACCAGCAGCCCGGTGGCGCCGATCGGCACCGGGTTGCGCTCGCGGAACGGCGTCATCCGGAGCACCTCGCCGTGCCGGTGTCGTACGCGTCGACGGGGACGGTCTGGCCGGCGGGCAGCGTCACCTGGCCGTCGAACTCGCACAGGTAGAAGTTGAAGAACGAGCCGTACGAGGCGGTCCGGGTGATGGTGTCGATCTTGCCGGGCCAGGTGGTCAGGAACTCGTCGAGGACGGCGTTGTTGCGGTCGAGGTTGTCGGCGAGGTCACCGAGCGCCGCGATGTCCTGCTGGAGCGGCGGGCGGGCCTCCTGCAGCAGGCCTGCGGTCGAGTCGGACAGGTCGGCGATGCTCGAGAGCGAGGCGCCGATCGCCTCGCGGTCGGCGGCCAGGCCCGAGACGAAGCGCTGCAGCTGCAGCAGCAGCTGGTCGAGCTGGCCGCTGCGCTCGGCGACCGTCCCGAGCACCTCGTTGAGGTTGTCGATCGTGCGGCCGATCACCTCGTCGCGGTCGGCCAGCGTGGACGTGACCGACGCCGTCGACGCGAGCAGGTGCTCGATCGTGCCGCCCTCGCCCTGGAGGGTCTGGATGATCTCGTAGGCCAGCTGGTTGACGTCCTGCGGGTTCAGCGCGGCGAACAGCGGCTTGAACCCGTTGAACAGCGCGGTGAGGTCGAGCGCGGCCTGGGTGCGCTCGACGGGGATGCGCGCGCCGACGGGCAGCTCACCGAGCCCGCCCTGCTCCTGGGCGAGCGAGAGGTACCGCTGGCCGATCAGGTTGCGGTACCGGATCAGCGCGGTGGTGCCCTCGGTGAGCACGACGGTGCGGTCGATCCGGAAGTGCACGAGGGCCTGCGAGCGCTCCTCGCCCTCCTCGCCGGCCACCTCGATGCCGGTGACCTCGCCGACCCGGACGCCCGCGATGCGCACGTCGTCGCCCTCGAGCAGCCCGGTGACGTCGGTGAACACGGCGGAGTAGTCGGACTTGTCGCCGAATCGGACGTTGGCGATCGTCGTGGCCAGCAGCGCGAAGGCCGCGACGGTGACGACGAGGAACAGCAGCAGCCGCACGAGGTCGGCGCCGATGCGCTGGGACCTGCTGACGGGACGCGGCATCAGCCGTGCACCTCCGTCCCGCGCGCGACCGGGCCGAACAGCAGCGTCGCGATGTCGGGCACGTCCTGCGGCTCCATCCCCATCCGCGGACCGACGAGCGCGCCGACCAGCATCTGCTCGGCCTCGCTGCCGACGAGTCCGGTGCTCGGGCCGTCGAACGCGGTGGGCACGGACGAGAACAGGTAGTTGTTGCCGCCGCCGGTGCTGCCGTCGTTGACCTCCTTGCCCGGGAACGGGTTCTGCTGGCTCCCGCCCGGGTTCGGCAGGCCCTCGCAGCTGGGCCCCCTCTTGTCGAGGAACTCGGGCTCCTCGCCGGGCTGGTACGCCGGGCGCTGCGGGACGATCTCCAGGGTGATGTTCAGCTGCTCGTCGCGGAACGCGTCCTCGATGCGCGGCTCCCACTCGACCAGACCCTCGGCGAAGCACGGGTAGATCGGCGCGTACTTCGCCAGCACCTCCAGGGTGGGCCTGCTCACCTGCCCGACCCGGATGATGCGCGCCTCGTTCTCGGTCAGGACGGCGTTCGCGGTGGTGGCGAACCCTGCTGTGCCGGAGAGGAACTGCGCGAGCACGTCCTGCTTCTCGACGATCGTCGCGGTCGTGACCGACTGGTTGCGCAGCAGGCGGAGCAGGTCGGGAGCGGCGTCGGCGTAGTTCGACACGACGTCGGCCAGCGCGCTGATGTCGGACTGGATGGTCGGCATCCTCGGGTTGATCTCGGTGAGGTAGTCGCCGACCAGCGTCACGTTGTTCCCGAGCTGGTCGCCGCGGCCCTCGAGCGCGTTCGACAGCGCGTTCAGCGTCAGCGCGAGGTCCTGCGGTCGCACCGCCTGCAGCAGCGGCAGCAGGTCGTCGAGCACCTCCTCGAGCTCGATTGCGGTCTCGGAGCGGTCCTGGGTGATGACGTCGCCGGCCCGCAGGTGGCCGTCGGCCGCCTCGTCCGGGATGACGAGGGACACGAACTTCTCGCCGAACAGGGTCTTGGGCAGCAGCCGCGCCTGCACGTTCGACGGGATGCTGCGTGCCTGCTCGGGGTCGAGCGCGAGCACCATCGTGGCGCGCTCGCCGTCCGAGCTGATCTCGCGGACCTCGCCGACCAGCACGCCGCGCACCTTGACGTCGGACAGCTCCTGCAGCTGGTTGCCGATGCGGTCGGTCTCGAGCGTCACCTTCACGACGGGGACGAACACCTTGGCGTACGACGCGATCGACAGCGCCACGAGCGCGGCGAGCACGAGCAGGAAGGCGATGCCGTAGGAGCGGTCGGACAGCCAGGACAGGCTGCGGGCACGGGTCGTCACCGGACTCACCCCGCGATCCGGACGGTCGTGCTCGTGCCCCAGATGGCGAACGAGAGGAAGAAGTCGACGACGTTGATGGCGACGATCGAGGTGCGCACCGCGCGGCCGACCGCGACGCCGACGCCCGCCGGGCCACCGCTCGCGGTGTAGCCGTACCAGCAGTGGATGCCGATGATGACGACCGAGAACACCATCACCTTCACGAACGACCAGAGCACGTCGCCCGGCGGCAGGAACAGCGTGAAGTAGTGGTCGTAGGTGCCCGCCGACTGCCCGTAGTAGCCGGTGGAGATCAACCGCGTCGCGGCGTACGACGACAGCAGCGCGATCACGTAGAGCGGGATGACGGCGACGAAGCCCGCGACCATCCGGGTCGTGACGAGGAACGGCAGCGACGGGATGCCCATCACCTCGAGCGCGTCGACCTCCTCGGAGATGCGCATCGCGCCGAGCTGGGCGGTGAACCCGCAGCCGACGGTGGCCGCGAGCGCGAGACCGGCCACCAGCGGGGCGATCTCGCGGGTGTTGAAGTAGGCCGAGACGAAGCCGGTGAAGGCGCCGGAGCCGATCTGGTCGAGCGCCTGGTAGCCCTGCAGCCCCACCTCGGTGCCGGTGAAGAACGCGAGGAACGCGATCACGCCGACCGTGCCGCCGATGACCGACAGCGCGCCGGTGCCGAGCGTCACCTCGGCCAGCAGGCGGACGACCTCCTTGCGGTACCGGCGCAGCGTGCGCGGCACCCACCCGACCGAGCGGACGTAGAACCGCAGCTGGCGGCCGAGGTCGGTGAGGCCGGCGTCGGCGGCGCGGACCGGCGCGAGGAGCCGCTGGGCCGCGCGGGCCGCGGCGTCCGGGGTGGTGCTGGTGTCGGTCATCGGCGTCAGATCTTCTGCGGGACGACCTGGAAGTACACGGCCGTGAGGACGAAGTTGACGACGAACAGGAGCATGAAGGTGATGACGACGCTCTGGTTCACCGCGTCGCCGACGCCCTTCGGGCCACCACCCGCGGTCAGGCCCTTGTAGCAGGCGACGATCGCGGCGAGGAACCCGAAGACCAGCGCCTTGAGCTCACCGGCCCACAGGTCCGACAGCTGCGCGAGGCCGGTGAACGAGGCGAGGTAGGCGCCCGGCGTGCCGCCCTGCAGCACCACGTTGAAGAAGTAGCCGCCGGCCACGCCGACCACCGACACCAGCGCGTTCAGCCCGACGGCGACGAGCATCGTCGCGAGCACGCGCGGCACGACGAGGCGCTGGATCGGCGAGATGCCGAGCACCTCCATCGCGTCGATCTCCTCGCGGATCTTGCGCGAGCCGATGTCGGCGCAGATCGCCGAGCCGGCGGCACCCGCGATCAGCAGGGCGGTGACGATCGGGCTGGCCTCGCGGATGACCGCGAGCACGCTGGCGGCGCCGGTGAACGACTGCGCGCCGAGCTGGCGGGTGAGGCTGCCCAGCTGCAGGGCGATGACCGCGCCGAACGGGATCGACACCAGCGCGGTGGGCAGGATCGTCACGGACGCGATGAACCAGGCCTGCTGCACGAACTCGCGCAGCTGGAACGGGCGCTGGAACAGCATCCGCACCGTGTCGAGCATCATCGCGAACAGCGACCCGGTCTGCCGCAGGGCGCCGGTCGCGAGCCCGGTGGCCGCGCTCACGCGTCCGCCTTCGCGAGCGCGGGGTCGCCGGCGAACGAGCCGGGCGGTGGCGTCACGCCGTTGTCGCGGCACCAGGCGCCCGCCTCGCGCTGGGTGGCGCGGCGCGAGCCGTCGCTCGGCTCGAGCTGCAGCGGGATCGGGGGCAGCGGCGGCAGCTCCTGGCCCGACTCGGCGGCGAGCTCGTCGGCGTCCTTCTCCTCGCTCATGCCGATCGGGCCGACCCGCTGGGCGTTGAGGAACTGCCGCACGACCGGCTCCTCGCTGCTGAGCAGCATCTCGCGCGGGCCGAACATCGCCAGGTGCTTGTGGTAGAGCAGCCCGATGTTGTCGGGCACCGTGCGGGCGGTGTTGATGTCGTGCGTGACGATCAGGCACGTCGCACCGGTCTGGGCGTTCAGGTCGACGATCAGCTGGTTCAGGTAGGCCGTGCGCACCGGGTCGAGCCCGGAGTCGGGCTCGTCGAACAGCAGGATCTCGGGGTCGAGCACCAGGGCGCGGGCCAGCCCGGCGCGCTTGCGCATGCCGCCCGAGATCTCGCCCGGCAGCTTGTCCTCGGCGCCGGCCAGGCCGACCAGGTCCATCTTCTCGGCGACGACGGCCTCGACCTCGCGCTCGGACTTGCGGGTGTGCTCGCGCAGCGGGAAGGCGATGTTGTCGAACAGGTTCATCGACCCGAACAGGGCGCCGTCCTGGAACAGCACGCCGAACAGCTTGCGCACCTCGTACAGGTCGGCCTCGCGCAGCCGGGTGATGTCCTTGCCGTCGACGACGATCGAGCCGCGGTCGGGCTTCAGCAGCCCGACGAGGGTCTTGAGGAAGACCGACTTGCCGGTGCCGGACGGGCCGAGCATCACCGAGATCTCGCCCGACGGGAGGGTGAGGGTGACGTCGTCCCAGATGAGCTGGGAGCCGAACCGCTTGGTGAGGCCGTCGACGGCGATCTCGACACCCATCGGGTCCGACCTCCGTCCTGGCGTCCGCGACGTCGCGGCGGGCGTGGCTCGTCCTCGCCCGAGGGGTCCAACGGGCGGGCCGGGCCGAGGTTACGGCCCGGGCCAGCGGAGGTTACCCGGAGGTAGGGCGCAGCGCGCGCGGTGCGTCACCCGCTCGGACGCGGACGCACGAAGGGCCCGACCCCCAGGGGTCGGGCCCTTCGGCGTGCGGCTCGAGGAGCCGCGGGGTTCAGCGGGACGTCACTTGACGGTGACGGTGGCGCCGGCGCCCTCGAGGGCGGCCTTCGCCTTGTCGGCCGCCTCCTTGTTGACGTTCTCCAGGATCGGCTTGGGAGCGCCGTCCACGAGGTCCTTGGCCTCCTTCAGCCCGAGGCTGGTGAGGGTGCGGACCTCCTTGATGACCTGGATCTTCTTGTCGCCCGCGGCCTCGAGGATGACGTCGAACTCGTCCTTCTCCTCCTCGGCCTCGGCCGGGGCGGCACCGCCGGCGCCGCCGGCAGCGGCGACCGCGACGGGGGCGGCGGCGGTGACCTCGAAGGTCTCCTCGAACTTCTTCACGAACTCGGAGAGCTCGATCAGCGTCATGTCCTTGAACGCGTCGAGCAGCTCGTCGGTGCTGAGCTTCGCCATGGTGGCGTCCTTCCTGTCGGTCCGGCCCGCGAGCGCGGGACCGGGGTCGTTCGGTGTGCCGGGCGGCCCACCGTGCTCGGGCGTCAGCCCTCGGTGGTCGCGCCCTCGGCGGGAGCGTCCGTGGTGGCCTCGTCGGACGCCGGGGCGTCGTCGGTGGCCGGGGCCGCGGCGGTGGCCGGGCCCTCCTGCTCGAGCTTGAGGCGCAGGGCGTCGACGGTGCGAGCGGCCTGCGACAGCGGAGCGGCGAACAGGTAGGCGGCGTTGTTGAGCGACGCCTTCATCGCGCCGGCCAGCTTGGCCAGCAGCACCTCGCGCGACTCGAGGTCGGCGAGCTTGGTGATCTCGGACGGGGAGAGGGCCTTGCCCTCGAGGTACCCGCCCTTGATGACCAGCTGGGGGTTCGCCTTGGCGAAGTCGCGAAGACCCTTGGCCGCCTCCACCGGGTCACCGGTGATGAAGGCGATCGCGGTGGGACCGGAGAGCTGGCCGTCGAACGCGTCGACGCCGGCCTCCTTCGCCGCGATCTGCGTCAGGGTGTTCTTGACCACCGCGTAGGTGGCGTGATCCCCCAGGGAACGGCGCAGCGTCTTCAGCTGCGCCACGGTGAGCCCGCGGTACTCGGTCAGCACGCCGGCGGGCGAGCTGCGGAACTTCTCCGTGAGCTCGGCCACCGCGGCGGTCTTGGCTGCGTTCGCCATGGGGCCCTCCTTCCGTGGTCGGGACGTGGGCGACCGTCGGTGGGTCCCGTCCCGGAAACACGGATGCCCCGCGCAGGAGCGCGGGGCACGAGGGCGGCACGCGGGGTGCCTGTCGTGGTGCGTCACCTGCGCTGGTCACCACGGGCTTCGTGGGTCTTCGCCCGCCCCCTGCGAGCAGGGGACGAGGACCGGCGGTCTTCGGTGGCACCAGCGTACGGGGACCGGTCGCACCGACCAAATCGCCGCTGTCAGGCCACGCCCTCCCAAACAGCCAGCGAGCCGCCGGGCACCGACACGAGCCGGACGCCGCCGGGCCCGACGAGCTGCCAGGCCTCGTGGGCCGGGTCGGCGGCCACGACGAGCAGGCCTCCCCCGGCGACGACCAGCTCGAGCCGGCCGTCGTCGAGCGCGGAGCCGGCGACGACGGTGGCCCGGCGCAGCGCCAGCAGGGGCGCCAGGTCGGCGTCGGTGCCGGGGTCGAGCTCGACCGTGGTGCCGTCGGGGCGGCGCAGCGCCAGCACGCCCTCGATGCGCACCTCGACGCCGTTGGCCAGCAGCAGCACGACCGCCGCGGCCTCCAGCGCCAGCCGCGTCACCGGCTCGCCGCGCACGGGCAGCACCCAGCACCCCTCGCCCCGCCGCAGTCCCGGCACGGCGTCCATGGAACCGCTCGCGGGCGGCGGACCGGGCGCGACGCGCCGGTCCGCCGCCTGCGAGGGCCTCCGGGATCCGACCGGGGTTCAGTCGGACGAGCGCACCATCACCCGGATCCCGACGGCCAGCCCGACCACGGCGGTGAGCAGGGCGGCGACCCAGCCCCACGCCACGTCGGCCACGCCGACGTGGCCGGCGAACAGCGCCCGCTCGGCGTCGACGACGTAGCGCAGCGGGTTCACGGCGGCGACCGCGCGCATCCAGCCCGGGCCGGACTCGAGCGGGAGCAGCAGCCCCGACAGCAGCATCAGCGGGAAGATCACCGTCTGCTGCACCGCCCAGAACATCCAGTCCTGCTTGCGGACGGCGATCGCGAGCGCGTAGCTGAACGAGCCGAGCCCGACGCCGAGCACGGCGAGCAGCGCCAGGCCCACCAGCGCGCCGACCGGGTGCAGCTCGAACGAGGTCGGCGTCATCACCGCGACCACGACGACCGCCTGCAGCGCGAGCGGCACCATCTCCTTGAGCGAGCGCCCGACCAGCATCGACGGCCGCGACAGCGGGCTGACGAGCATCCGCTCGTGCGAACCGGTCTGGAGCTCGAAGAGCAGGTTCGCGCCGACCGTCGAGGTCCCGAACAGCGCCACCTGCACCAGGATCGCCGGGACGAACCACTGCCAGACGTTCTCGCCGAGCGCGCCGCCGCCGCCGACCGAACCGGCGAGCAGCGGGCCGAACAGCCCGAGGAAGACCAGCGGCTGGATCATGCCGAACAGCAGCGAGAACGGGTCGCGCCGCACGGGCCGCAGCTCGCGCAGCATCACCACCAGGGTGTCGCGGACGACGCTGCGCCGCGGGACGGCGAGGGCCTCGCCGGGGTCGCGGTCGGTGGCCGGGGCGGCGGGGGGCGTGGTCAGGGTGCTCATGCTGCGGCCTCCTCGGCCTCGGTGGTCGGCTGGTCGGGCTGCGTGTCGGGGTGGGTGCGCCCCTCCTCGCGCAGGCTGCGCCCGGTGAGGGCGAGGAAGACGTCGTCGAGGGTGGGCCGCTGCACCTGCACCGCGGCCACGCCGACGTCGCGGTGGTCCGCGGCGCGCACGAGCCCGGCCGCGACCCGCGGGCCGTCGACCACGCGGGCACGCACCTGGGTGCCGTCCCAGGCGACCTGGCGCGCGGACGGCACCTGCTCGACCAGCTCGACCAGCCCGGGCACCTGCAGCAGGTCGGCCGCCTCGAGCACCACCAGGTCGCCTGCCAGGTCGGCCTTGAGCGCCTCGGCGGTGTCGTCGGCGATCACCTCGCCGTGGTCGACCACCACCACCCGCTCGGCCATCGAGTCGGCCTCGTCGAGGTAGTGGGTGGTGAGCACGACGGTCATGTCGTGCTCGGCCCGCATCCGGGTGATGTGCTGCCACAGGTTCGCCCGGTTCTGCGGGTCGAGGCCGGTGGACGGCTCGTCGAGGAACAGCAGGGGCGGCGCGTGCACCAGCCCCATCGCGACGTCGAGCCGTCGCCGCTGGCCACCGGACAGCGCGGACACCTTGCGGTCCGCGAGGTCGGCGAGGTCGAGGGCGTCCAGCAGCTCGTCGGCGCGGGTGCGGGCCGCCCGGCGGCCGAGCCCGTAGATGACGCCCTGCGCCACCAGCTCGTCGCCGGCGCGCTGGCTGTGGCCGGCGGCGTTGCCCTGCCCGACGTAGCCGATCCGGCGCCGCACCTGGGCGGCGTCGGTGCGGACGTCGAAGCCCGCGACCGCGGCGGTGCCGCTCGTCGGGGCGATGAGCGTGGTGAGCATCCGCATCGTGGTGGTCTTGCCGGCCCCGTTCGGGCCGAGCACGGCGACGAGCTCGCCGGGCGCGACGTCGAGGTCGATGCCGCGCACGGCGTGCACGGTGCGGGTGCGGCTCACCACGAAGTCCTTGGTGAGCCCTCGGGTCCTGATCACGGTCGTCCTCCTGGCTGGGGGTCCTCGGTACGACCACGACGATGCCGGGTGAAGCGGTCAGCCTCTGGCCGCTACCGGTGACACCCTGGATTCCGTGCTCGAAACCTCCGCCCGCCTGCTCAACCTGCTGTCGCTGCTGCAGGCCCGCCGCGACTGGCCGGGCCCGCTGCTGGCCGAGCGGCTGGAGGTGAGCCCGCGCACGGTGCGGCGCGACGTCGACCGGCTGCGCGACCTGGGCTACCCGGTGCAGGCCACCAAGGGCCCCGACGGCGGCTACCGGCTCGAGGCGGGCAGCGACCTGCCGCCGCTGCTGTTCGACGACGAGCAGGCGGTCGCCGTGGCGGTCGCGCTGCAGACGGCCACCACCACCGTCACCGGCATCGGGGAGGCGTCCGAGCGGGCGCTGGCGACCGTCCGGCAGGTGATGCCGGCGCGGCTGCGCGCCCGGGTGGACGCGCTGCAGGTGACGGCGGTGCGCCGCGCCGGGCGCCGCGAGCCGCCGCCGGTCGACACCGGGGTGCTGCTGG
>NZ_BAAHAF010000191.1:0-2652 GCF_054777815.1 Angustibacter speluncae
GGACGCCTCGCCGCCGCCGCGCGGCCGGCCGTCGTCGCGGTCGACGTGCTCGCGCTGCTCGACTCGGCCGCGCCCGCGCTCGGCGGGCGCCTCGCCTCGGCCGGCGCGTGGGAGTCGGTCCCGCCGTGGTGGGGCGAGACCGCCGACTGGCTGGCGGCGCACGACGAGCGCGCCCTGCTCGTGCCGGGTTCGGGCTTCGGCCAGTACGTGTGGGGCGCACCGCTCGACGAGCCGCTGCAGCCGCTGGCCCGCAGCCCGTGGGCCGTCCGCAACGGCGTCCCGCTCACCCCGGCCGGCACGGTGCGGATGCTCGACGCCGTCGAGGACGAGATCGCCCTGGGCCGCGACCTCGGTCCCGCGGCCGACGTGCTGCGCCGCTCGGGCGTGCGGTTCCTGGTGCTGCGCAACGACCTCGACGACTCGCTCACGGGCGGCACCGCCCCGGCCACCGCCCGCGCCGCCGTCCGCGCGACCCCGGGCGTCGACGCGGTGGCGGCCTTCGGTCCGCAGGTGCGGCTCGACGGGCGGGTGCAGGCCCGGGCGGTCGAGGTCTACGACCTCGGCGCCGCCGCACCCGTCGTCGAGGCGCTGCCCGTCGAGGCGGCCGAGGTCGTGACCGGCGCCTCGGAGGCGCTGGTGCCGCTGGCCGGCGCCGGCCTGCTGCCCGGCGCCGCGGTGATGGCGCCGGACGCGCTCGACGGCAGCGCACCCCGGGGGCTCGTGGTGACCGACAGCCTGGCCGCGCGCGTGCGCGCGCTCGAGGCCGTCCACGGCGGCGACCTGGGTCCGGTGCTGACCGCCGACGAGGTGCGCGCCGGGCCGAACCGCGACCACCTCCCGTGGACCGACCCGGCGCTGCGGACGACCGCCGACCTCGGGCCGCTGCGGGCGCTCACGTCGTCGCGCACCGCCGGCCCGCCGGGCGACCTGCTCGCCGACGCGCCGGGCCACCGGGCGGCGGCGGCGCTCGACACCGACCCGCTGACGGCCTTCGTCGCGGTCGTCCCGTCGGCCCGGGAGGCCGACCGCGGCGCCCGGGTCTGGATGGAGCTGGAGGCACGGCGACCGCTCGAGGTCGCGGGCACCCGGCTGCGCCTGCTCGACGACGAGGTCACGTGGGGTGGGCGGCTCGGGCGTCCGACCGAGGTGGTGGTCCGCACCGACACCGGCACGGCCACGACGCCGGTCCCGCCCGCGCCGGCGGCCGACGACCTGCAGGTGCCGGTCGGCGACCCCGCGCGGGACGCCGCGGCCTGGGTCGACCTGCGCACCCCGCCCGGCGCCACCCGGACGCTGCGGGTCGAGCTCGCGGGCGCCGCGGGGGCCGTGACGGGGGTGGCGACGCTGGCCGTCCCCGGCCTCGAGGTGCCGGCGACCCGCGTCGTCCCGGACCTCACCGCGTCGGCGGCGCAGGCGGCCGGCGGCGGGGTCTCGTACCTGCTGGGCACGGCGCGCGGCACCGCGGACGGCTGCACCGACGAGGACGACGCGCTGCGGTGCGGCACCACGCGGCTGCGCGTCGTCGAGGACTCCGACCTCGACCGGTCCCTCCCGGTCGCGGCCGCCACGGACCTGCGCGCCGGCGGCACCCTGCACCCGCGACCGTCGGCCGAGCTCGACGCCCTGCTCGACCTCGGCGCGTGGGCGCAGGTGCGGGTGAGCAGCCGGCGCAGCCCCGCCGCCGCGGCGCGACCCGGCGCCGTCGTCGACGGCGACCCGCGCACGGCGTGGAGCCCGGCGGGCGACGACCGCCGGCCCACGCTCGAGCTGAGCCTGCCGGCCGAGCGGACCGTCGAGCGGCTCCAGGTGCGGGCGCGCGACAACTGGTTCGCCGACGCCTCGGCCACGCTCCGCGTCGTCGTCGACGGCCGCGAGCAGTTCGTCGAGCCGACCTCGTCCGGGGTCGTCGACCTGCTGCCGGTGTCCGGCCGCACGGTGCGGGTCGAGGTGCTCGCGGGACTGGACGAGGAGCGTGGGTCCTCGCCCGCCGACCTCGAGGTCACCGAGGTGCTGCTCGACGGGCAGGAGTGGCCCGCCCCCTCCGGCGCCGACGCGTCGCTGCCCTGCGGCGAGGGGCCGCCCCTCGGCGTCGACGGGGCGCTCGTGCCGACCGAGGTGTCGTGGACCGCCGACGACCTGCTCACCGGTGGCGCCGCCACCTGGCGCGCGTGCGCGGACGTCGCGCTCGAGCCGGGTCGCAGCCGGCTCGTCCTCGGCCGCCTGCCGGGCCTCGTGCCCACGTCCGCGGTGCTCGAGCCGAGTTCGACGGGTGACCGCGCCGCCGGCAGCGGGCGGAGGGTCGAGGTGCGCACCTGGTCGGCGACCGACCGCGAGGTCGAGGTGGCCCCGGGCGACGCCGCGCTGCTGACCACCACCGAGAACACCAACCCGGGCTGGGTGGCCGAGCTCGCGGGGGAGCCGCTCGTGCCGGTGGTCGTCGACGGGTGGCGGCAGGCCTTCGTGCTGCCCGCGGGGGAGGGCGGGACGGTGCGGCTGACCTACGCGCCCGACGCCCCGTACCGGGTCGGGCTGCTGGTGGGCCTGCTGCTGGCGCTGCTGCTGGCGCTGCTGCTCGTGCTGCCGACCCGCCGCGCCGCGGCGCCCGGTGCCGACGCCCGCGTCCGGGCGCCCGTCGGCGCCGCCGCGGCGGTG
>NZ_BAAHAF010000192.1:0-7172 GCF_054777815.1 Angustibacter speluncae
CCGACCGGCGGGCGCCGCCGGCGCTCCCGGTCGCGCGGCGCCGCCGCCAAGGAGGCCGCCGACCAGGACGCCGCCCCCGAGCAGGGCGCGGCCCCCGAGCAGGACACGGCCGCAGCCGACGAGCAGGACGAGGACCAGGACGCCCGCGACCAGGACGCGCAGGGCGACGAGGCCGGCGACGAGCAGGACGGCGGGCGCCGCAAGCGACGCCGCGGCGGTCGCGGCCGCCGGCGCCGCAGCGGCGACGACGAGTCGTCGTCCGACGCACCCGCCGAGGGCGAGGCGTCCGGCGAGGAGCAGTCCGGCGACCAGGACGAGGAGCAGCAGGGCGACGGCGAGCAGGCCGAGGAGGGCACCGGCAGCAGCCGGCGCCGTCGTCGTCGCCGGCGCCGCGCCGGCGGTGGCGACGAGGCGTCCGACGACGACCCGCCGAACACCGTCACCAAGGTGCGGCCGGCCCGCTCGGCCCGCGACGAGGTCGTCGGGGTCAAGGGCTCGACCCGGCTCGAGGCCAAGCGGCAGCGCCGCCGCGAGGGCCGCGAGTCCGGCCGCCGCAAGCAGGTCATCACCGAGGCCGAGTTCCTCGCCCGCCGCGAGGCCGTCGAGCGGACGATGGTGGTGCGCTCGACCGAGGGCCGCACCCAGATCGTCGTGCTCGAGGACGGCGTGCTGGTCGAGCACTACGTCGCCCGCAAGGCGGCGGCGTCGATGATCGGCAACGTCTACCTCGGCAAGGTGCAGAACGTGCTGCCGAGCATGGAGGCGGCGTTCGTCGACATCGGCAAGGGCCGCAACGCGGTGCTGTACGCCGGCGAGGTCAACTGGGACGCCGCCGGCCTGGAGGGCCAGCCGCGCCGCATCGAGCTGGCGCTGAAGTCCGGCGACCCCGTGCTGGTGCAGGTCAGCAAGGACCCCGTGGGCCACAAGGGCGCCCGGCTCACCAGCCAGGTGTCGCTGCCCGGCCGCTACCTGGTCTACGTGCCGAACTCCTCGATGACCGGCATCAGCCGCAAGCTGCCCGACACCGAGCGCGCGCGGCTGAAGAAGATCCTCAAGGCGGTCGTGCCGGACCACGCCGGCGTCATCGTCCGCACCGCGGCGGAGGGCGCGAGCGAGGTCGAGCTCGAGCGCGACGTGCAGCGGCTGCAGGCGCAGTGGGAGAAGATCGAGAAGAAGGCCAAGGCGGTCAACCCGCCGACGATGCTGCACGGCGAGCCCGACCTCACCACGAAGGTCGTCCGCGACGTCTTCAACGAGGACTTCGCCTCGCTCGTGGTGTCCGGCGACGACGCCTGGTCGACGGTGAAGGGCTACGTCGACGAGGTCGCGCCCGACCTGTCCGAGCGGGTCACCCGCTGGGACGGCGACGGCGACGTGTTCGCGGCGCACCGGGTCGACGAGCAGATCGCCAAGGCGCTCGACCGCAAGGTGTTCCTGCCCTCGGGCGGGTCGCTGGTCATCGACCGCACCGAGGCGATGACCGTGGTCGACGTCAACACCGGCAAGTTCGTCGGCTCGGGCGGCAACCTCGAGGAGACCGTCACCCGCAACAACCTCGAGGCGGCCGAGGAGATCGTCCGCCAGCTCCGGCTGCGCGACGTCGGCGGCATCATCGTCATCGACTTCATCGACATGGTGCTCGAGTCCAACCGCGACCTCGTGCTGCGCCGCCTCACCGAGTGCCTCGGCCGCGACCGCACCAAGCACCAGGTCGCCGAGGTCACCTCGCTCGGGCTGGTGCAGATGACCCGCAAGCGGGTCGGCCAGGGGCTGCTCGAGGCGTTCAGCGAGCCGTGCGAGCACTGCCAGGGCAGCGGCGTGACGCTCTACGACGAGCCGATCGAGCGCAAGGGCGGCGGCGGCAACGGCGGCGGCAACGGCGGGGAGCAGAAGCAGGCGCCCAAGGAGGACCCCGCCAAGACCGAGCAGGCGCGCCGCGCGTCCGCGGAGGCGCACAAGGTGCACGAGGCCGCCCGCAAGGCGATGGAGCGGGCCAAGGGCGCGGGCGCCGAAGGCGGCGAGGGGCTCGCGGCGGTCGACGCCGACGAGGTCGCGGAGCAGATCGTGGCCGAGGTCGTCGCCGAGGTGTCGGCGGCCAAGGACGACGCCCCCACCGAGGACGGCCCGTCGGAGGACGAGCCGTCGGACGGGGCGTCTGCCGGCGCGACGTCGTCGGACGACGCGGCACCCGCCTCGTCGGAGCAGCAGCCCGAGCAGCAGCCCGAGCGGGTGTCCGACCAGGCGTCCGACCAGGCGTCCGACCCGGCGTCCGAGCACGACGACGAGCACGACGACGAGCACGACGACGAGCACGACGACGAGGGCCCGCGCGCCTGAGCGCGCGGGCAGCGGGACCGCGCCCGCCCCGGTTTGACCCGTGGCAGGCACGATCCGTACCCTTGACCGTGGTCCGCCCTGCACCACGCGCGCGGCGGACCCTGCTGCGCGCCCCACGGTGCGGCGCCAGCGACCCGACGACAGAAGGTGGGCACAACGTGTACGCGATCGTCCGCGCCGGCGGCCGGCAGGAGAAGGTGTCCGTCGGCGACGTGCTGACCGTCGATCGGCTCGCGGGTGAGGCCGGCAGCACGGTCGAGCTGCGGCCGGTCCTGCTCGTCGACGGCGAGACCGTCACCTCCGACGCCGGTGCCCTCGCCAAGGCCAAGGTGACCGCCGAGATCCTGGCCGAGACCAAGGGTCCGAAGATCACCATCCTGCGTTACAAGAACAAGACCGGCTACCGCCGTCGGCAGGGCTACCGCTCCCAGCTGACGCAGGTCAAGGTCACCGGCATCGACGCCTGAGCCTCGTGGCTCACCCCCAGCACGAGAACCGCAGGAGGCGGAACAGATGGCACACAAGAAGGGCGCGAGCTCCACGCGCAACGGTCGCGACTCGAACGCCCAGCGCCTGGGCGTCAAGCGCTTCGGTGGGCAGCAGGTGAACGCCGGCGAGATCATCGTCCGCCAGCGCGGCACCCACTTCCACCCGGGCGAGAACGTGGGCCGCGGCGGCGACGACACCCTGTTCGCCCTCGCTGCCGGTGCCGTCACCTTCGGCACCCGTCGCGGTCGCAAGACGGTGAGCATCACCACCGCCGAGTGACCCGCGGCCCCGCCACCGTGCGGGGCGACTCCACGCCGACGAAGGGGTGAGCCGCCAGGCTCACCCCTTCTCGCGTCCCACCCGCCACCGCGGGACCGAACCACCAGCAGGAGAACGGACATGGCCAGCTTCGTCGACCGCGTCGTGCTGCACGTCGCGGGCGGAGACGGCGGCCACGGCTGCGCGTCGGTGCACCGCGAGAAGTTCAAGCCGCTCGGCGGCCCGGACGGCGGCAACGGCGGCCGCGGCGGCGACGTCGTGCTGCTCGTCGACCCCTCCACCACCACGCTGCTCGAGTACCACCACGGCCCGCACCGCGCGGCGCAGCGCGGCGGCCAGGGCGCGGGCGACATGCGGCACGGGAAGAACGGCGACGACCTCGTGCTGCGCGTCCCGAGCGGCACGATCGTGAAGAGCTCGGACGGCGAGGTGCTCGCCGACCTGGTGGGTGTCGGCACCCGGTTCGTCGTCGCGGCCGGCGGCCGCGGCGGGCTCGGCAACGCGGCGCTGGCCTCGGCCCGCCGCAAGGCGCCCGGGTTCGCGCTGCTGGGCGAGCCGGGCGACGCCGACGACGTCGTCCTGGAGCTGAAGTCGGTCGCCGACGTCGCGCTCGTCGGCTACCCCAGCGCCGGCAAGTCGAGCCTGATCGCGGTGCTGTCGGCCGCCCGGCCCAAGATCGCGGACTACCCGTTCACGACCCTGGTGCCGAACCTCGGCGTCGTCGAGGCCGGCGACGTGCGCTTCACCGTCGCCGACGTCCCCGGCCTGATCCCCGGCGCGAGCGAGGGCAAGGGCCTCGGGCTGGAGTTCCTGCGCCACGTCGAGCGGTGCGCGGCGCTGGTGCACGTCCTCGACTGCGCCACGCTGGAGCCGGGCCGCGACCCGCTCAGCGACCTCGAGGTGATCGAGGCCGAGCTGGCCGCCTACGCGGTCGACCCCGACCTCGGTGGCGGCGCGGTGCCGCTGAACGAGCGGCCGCGGCTGGTGGCGCTGAACAAGGTCGACGTCCCGGAGGCGCGCGAGCTCGCCGAGCTGGTGCGGCCCGAGCTCGAGGCGCGCGGGTACCGCGTCTTCGAGGTCTCCACCGCCTCCCGCGCGGGGCTGCGCGAGCTGTCGTTCGCGATGGCCGGGCTGGTCGCCGAGGCCCGCGAGGCGGCGCCGGTGCTCGAGCCGCAGCGGGTGGTGGTGCGGCCGGTCGCGGTCGACGACACCGGCTTCACGGTCCGGGCCGAGCAGGACCCCTCCGACCCGGCCGAGACGCTGTACCGCGTCCGCGGCGCCAAGCCGGAGCGCTGGGTGCGCCAGACCGACTTCAGCAACGACGAGGCCGTCGGCTACCTCGCCGACCGGCTGGCGCGGCTGGGCGTCGAGGAGGCGCTGTTCGAGGCCGGCGCCGTCGCCGGGTCGACCGTGCTCATCGGCTCCCCGCGCGACGCCGTCGTCTTCGACTGGGAGCCCACGCTCGTGGGCGGTGCCGAGCTGCTCGCCGGGCCGCGCGGCACCGACCTGCGGCTCGAGGAGTCGCAGCGCCCGACCCGCGGCGCCAAGCGCCAGCAGCACGCCGAGCGCCGCGCGGCGATGGACGAGGCGCGGGCCGAGCTCGCCGCCGACCGCCGGGCCGGCCGCTGGACCGACCCCGACGACGAGTGAGGGAGCAGGCGTGAGGGACGCCGACCGCCGCCGCGGCGGAGAGGGCAGCGTCCGGGACCGGGCCGACCTGCCGCGTGCCGAGCGGATCGTGGTGAAGGTCGGCTCCTCCTCGCTCACCACCGCCGCGGGCGGGCTCGACCCGCAGCGGCTCGGGGCGCTCGTCGACGCCCTGGTGGCCTGGCGCAGCCGCGAGGGGCTCGTGCCCGGCCAGGTCGTGCTCGTGTCGTCCGGCGCGATCGCGGCGGGCCTGGCGCCGCTCGGGCTGACCCGCCGTCCCGGCGACCTGGCGACCCAGCAGGCGGCGGCCAGCGTCGGCCAGGGCCAGCTGGTGGCCCGGTATGCGCGGGCGTTCGCGGCGCACGACCTGCAGGTCGGGCAGGTGCTGCTGACCGCCGACGACGTCGTCCGCCGCCAGCACTACCGCAACGCCCAGCGCACCCTCGACCGGTTGCTGCAGCTCGGCGTCGTGCCGGTCGTGAACGAGAACGACACGGTGGCCACGCACGAGATCCGCCTCGGTGACAACGACCGGCTCGCGGCCCTGGTGGCGCACCTGGTGCACGCCGACGCGCTCGTCCTGCTCTCCGACGTCGACGCCCTCTACGACGGCCCGCCGCACCGCGAAGGCGCCCGCCGGATCGCGCTCGTCGAGGGTCCCGCCGACCTCGCCGAGGTGACGGTGGGCTCGGTCGGTGCCGCGGGCGTCGGCACCGGCGGCATGGTCACCAAGCTCGAGGCGGCGGCGACCGCGACCAGCTCGAGCATCCCGACGCTGCTCACCAGCGCCGCGAAGGTCGGTGACGCGCTCGCCGGTGCCGACGTCGGCACCTGGTTCGCCCCCACCGGGCGCCGCGTCCCCACCCGGCTGCTGTGGCTCGCCCACGCCGCCGAGCCCGCGGGCCGGCTGGTGCTCGACGCCGGGGCGGTGCGGGCCATCACCGCGCGCGGCGCGTCGCTGCTCGCGGCGGGAGTGCGGGCGGTCGAGGGCGACTTCGACGCGGGCGACCCGGTCGACCTCTGCGACGAAAACCGGGACGCGGTGGCCCGCGGGCTGGTCAACTACTCCTCGGGGCAGCTTCCCGAGCTGCTCGGACGCACGACCACCGACCTGGTGGCCGAGTACGGCCCGGGGTACGACCGCGAGGTCGTGCACCGCGACGCGCTGGTGCTGGTGCACCGGTGAGCAGCACCGGCACCACGAGAGGGGGGACCGTGGAGGGTGGCGCAGCCGACCTGCCCGTGGTGACCCAGCCCGACCTCGCCGTGGTCCGGCACGACGCCGCGCCGATGCCGCTGTGGCACGTCCGGGTCACGATGGGCGGCGAGCCGACCGACCCCGAGCAGCTGCGGATGGCGCTGGAGCGGCTGTGCCTGGCCAGCCCGTTCCTCGCGGGGGTGCGCTACGACGCCACCCGCGCCGAGATCACGTACTGGGACGAGGCCGAGGACGCCGACGACGCCGCCGCCCTGGCGCTGCGGGTCTGGAACGACCACCGCCGCGGCGTGGGCCTGCCGCACTGGCAGGTGGTCGGCCTCGAGGTCGTCGACCGCGACACCCGCCGCGCCCGCGTCGCGCTGCCCGGCCAGGTCGACTCCCGCGACGTCGTCACCGGCGGGGTGCGCCCCTTCTAGGCGTCCCGCTCGCCGCGGGCGCGCAGCAGGGCGTCCAGGCGCACCAGCAGGTGCGAGACCCGGTTCGCCGCCTCCGTCGGGTGCGGATAGCGGCGCAGCACGTCGACCACCGTCGCGTCCGCCCGCCGGGCCGCCTCCTCGATCGCGCGGTCGCCGACCGCCGGGTCGTCCCCGGCCTCGAGCTCGGTCACCCGCGCGGCGCTCGCCGGCGCGCGCAGGACGTGCCCGACCTGGGTCGCCTTCGCGATCGGGTGCAGGTAGGCGGCGGACGCGGCGTCGCCGGCCGAGCGGGCGACGAGGCGCGCGACCTCGGAGGGGGCCTCGCGCGCGGCGCGGTGCGCGTCGAGCGAGGTCACCCGCTGCAGGCGGCTGCGCGCCGCACCGTGGACGAACAGCCGGGCGGCGTCGAGCGCCGTCCGGGGCCTCGGGTCGTCGGGGCGTTCGCGCTCGAACAGGGGCAGCAGCGGTGCGGCGCTCTCGAGGACGTACGCCGCGACCGCGCGCAGCTCCTCGCCGGTGAGCTCGACGTCGCCGCCGGTCGTCGCCACGGACGAGATCGTGCCACCGTCCGGACCGTGGTCGCCCCGTCGGCCCGCGCGGTCGGGGCCGTAGCCTGGGGACGTGACCACGACCGCCCCCGCCCCCGCTGCCGCCGGTGCCGGGACGGGCACCGCCGTCGACGAGCTGGTGCTCCGCACCTGCCGCGCCGCCCGCGAGGCCTCGCGCTCGCTCGCCGGGGCGGCGCTGCACGCGCTGGTGCTGGCCGGGCTCGGGCTGCTGGTGGC
>NZ_BAAHAF010000193.1:0-12736 GCF_054777815.1 Angustibacter speluncae
CCAGGGTGATCGACCAGGGGTCGACGAGGTCGTGCGTCGCCGCCGCGACGGCCGTGCCGGCCGCAGCCACGGCCGGCGGCACCGGTCGCTACACGGTGCGCCAGGGCGACACGCTCAGCCACATCGCCGCCCGGCACGGCGTCGGCCTGGCCGCGCTGCGCGCCGCCAACCCCGGCATCTCCGACCGGCTCCAGATCGGCCAGCGCGTGACGGTGCCGTCCGCGCAGGCCTCGTCCGGCACCGTCGGCTCGAGCTTCGCGGGCCGCACCTACCCCGCCGCCACCGTCGCGGCCGCCCAGGCGAACAAGGACGCGCTGGACGCCCGCTCGGTGCCCACCCGGGCCCAGATGCAGGCGATGGTCGCGAGCACCGCCCGCGCGCAGGGCGTCGACCCGGCGCTCGCGCAGGCGATCGCGTTCCAGGAGTCCGGCTTCAACATGCGCGCGGTCTCCCCCGCCAACGCGGTCGGGGTCATGCAGGTCATCCCGTCCTCGGGACGGTGGGCCTCGGAGATGGCCGGCCGCCGGCTCGACCTGCTGGTGCCGCAGGACAACGTCCTGGCCGGCGTGCTGGTGCTGAGGGCGAACCTGCGCGCCGCGGGCGGCGACGTGCCGACCGCGATCGCCGCGTACTACCAGGGGCTGTCGTCGGTGCGGAAGAACGGCATGTACGCCGACACGCGCCGCTACGTCGCGAGCGTGCAGACCCTCGTCGCCCGGTACCGGTAGGCCCTGCCGCGATCGGGGCCCCCGGGGCGAGCCTGCGCCGGGGCGCGGCGCGGCGTCCTTATGCTCGACGGCGTGAACCAGGGCCCGCGCACCGCGGCCGACCACGTGGTCGGCCGCGCCCTGGACGGCCGGTACGAGGTGGTCTCGCGCATCGCCCGCGGCGGCATGGCCACGGTGTACCTCGCCACCGACACCCGGCTCGACCGCGACGTCGCGGTCAAGGTGATGCACCCGCACCTGGCCGACGACGAGCAGTTCGTCGCCCGGTTCCACCGCGAGGCGCGCTCGGCCGCCCGGCTGTCGCACCAGGGCGTCGTGGCCGTCTACGACCAGGGCCGCGACGACGACCTCGTCTACCTGGTGATGGAGCTCGTCCAGGGCACCACCCTGCGCGACCTGCTGAACGAGGCGGGGGCGCTCACGGCCGGGCAGGCGCTCGGGGTGCTCGAGCCGCTGCTCGAGGCGCTCGCCGTCGCCCACCGCGCCGGCATCGTGCACCGCGACGTGAAGCCCGAGAACGTGCTGCTCACCGACGACGGGCGGGTCAAGGTCGCCGACTTCGGCCTGGCCCGCGCGGCCAGCTCGAGCCAGACCAGCGCCACGACCGGTCTGCTGATGGGCACCGCCGCCTACCTCTCGCCCGAGCTCGTCCTGCGCGGGATCGCCGACGCCCGCTCCGACGTCTACGCCGTCGGCGTCATGGCCTTCGAGATGCTCACCGGGCGCCAGCCGTTCACCGGCGAGGTGCCGGTGCAGGTCGCGTTCCAGCACGTGCACGAGCGGGTGCCGCCGCCGTCCTCGCTCGACCCGGGGATCCCGGCGGCGGTCGACGCGCTGGTGACCCGGGCCGCCGCGCAGGACCCCGACGACCGTCCCGCCGACGCCCGCGCCCTGCTGCTCGAGGTGCAGGAGGTCCTGGCGGCCCTCGACGACGACGAGCTCGACCGCGAGCCGGTCGTCGCGCCGCACGCCGACGGCACGCTGCCGCAGGACGACCCGGACGTGCCCGACCAGCACGCCACCCGCATCGTCGGCACCCGCCTCGGCCTCGACGACGCGCGCGCGGGCCGGCGCGCACCGGCCACGACCGGTGAGGTCGACCGCAGCAGCGAGTGGGGCTACGGGCCGCAGGGGGCCCGGCGCCGCCGCGGGCTGTGGGCCCTGGTGCTGCTGCTCGTCCTCGCCGTCGCCGGTGGCGGGGTCGGCTGGTACTTCCTCACCGGACCCGGCGCGTACACCGTCGTCCCCACCGTCAGCGGCACGCTCGAGGAGGCGAGGCGCACGCTCGCCTCCGCCGGCCTGGTGGCCGAGCCGGTCGAGCAGTACGACGAGCAGGTGCCGGCGGGCGGCGTCGTCGGCACCGAGCCCGGCGCGGGCGAGCAGGTCCGCAAGGGCGGCACGGTCACCGTGCTGGTCTCGCGCGGCACCGAGTTCACGCTGACCCCGGACCTGGCGGGCAAGGGCGTCGAGGAGGCGGGCACCGTGCTCGCCGCCGAGGACCTCACGGTCGCGCCCGACCCGGTCCAGGAGTACAGCGAGACCGTGCCGGAGGGCGGCATCGTGAGCCAGGTGCCGGCCGCGGGCGAGCAGGTCAAGCGCGGCACCGAGGTCGTCGTGGTCGTCTCCCGCGGCCGCGAGCCGATACCGGTGCCGGCCGTGACGGGCCAGGAGCGGGCCGCGGCCGAGCAGGCCGTGACCGACGCCGGCCTCGCCCCCGCGGTCACCGAGGAGTTCTCCGACACGGTCGCGGCCGGGCTGGTGATCAGCCAGGCGCCGGCCGACGGCACCCTGTTCCGGGGCGACGCCGTCGCGCTGGTCGTCTCGAAGGGCCCCCCGCTGGTCGCGGTCCCCCAGGTGCGGGGCCAGCAGCTCGACGAGGCCCGCCGCACGCTCGAGGAGGCCGGGTTCGTGGTCGAGGTGCGCCGGCTCGTCGAGAACGGCTTCGGCACCGTGCTCGGGACGAACCCCGGTGCGGGCGAGCAGGTCCCGCGCGGCAGCACCGTCACCGTCAACGTGGTCTGAGCGGGTCCGGACCGTGGCCGCACCCGGCCGCGTCGGTGGCTGGGCCCCGACCCTGGCGATGACGGCGATGACGGCCGTCTGGGGCTCGACGTTCTTCCTGATCAAGGACGTGCTCGAGTCGCTGCCGTCGGCCGACTTCCTCGCCGTCCGGTTCTGGGTGGCGGCGGTCGTGCTGCTCGCCGTCCTGTGGCCGCAGACCCGCCGGCTGGACGCCGTCGACCGGCGCCGCGGGCTGCTGCTCGGGCTGCTGTACGCCGTGGCGCAGCTGCTGCAGACCGAGGGGCTGGCCACCACGGCGGCGTCGGTCTCGGGCTTCGTCACCGGCCTGTACGTCGTGCTCACCCCGGTGCTCGCGGCGGTGCTGCTGCGGCAGCGGACGCCGGCCTCGACCTGGGTGGCGGTCGCCGTGGCCACGGTCGGGCTCGGCGTCCTGAGCCTGCGCGGCCTGGCCGCCGGCACCGGCGAGCTGATGACGCTCGGCGCCGCGGCCGTCTACGCGCTGCACATCGTGCTGCTCGGCCGGTGGTCGCGACCGTCCACCGCCCTCGGGCTGTCGACGGTGCAGATGCTCGTCATCGCGGCCGTCTGCACGCTCGCCGCGCTGCCCGGCGGGATCGTCCTGCCCCAGGGCCCGGCCGCGTGGACCGCGGTGCTCTACATGGCGCTGGTGGCGGGCGCCGGCGCGCTCGTCGTGCAGACCTGGGCGCAGGCCCACATGAGCGCCACCCGGGCCGCCGTCGTGATGACGACCGAACCGGTCTTCGCCGCCCTGTTCGCGGTGCTGTTCGGCGGCGAGGTGCTCGGCCCGCGGGTGCTCGTCGGTGGCGCGCTCGTCCTGGTCGCGATGTACGTGGTCGAGCTCGTGCCGCGTCGCACCGACCCCGCGCGGGCCGGCGCGCTGGCCGTCGACGACCCGCCGGCGGAGGCGCTCCACCACGAGCCGTGACCGGCGGGCGACCGCCGTGCCCGGTCGGACCAGCGACCGCCTCCCCCGGTGACGGAGGGCGGCACCGGGCTCGTCCTGGCGGCCCCTCGAGGACCGGGCCCTCGCCGTCGATGCCTCCTTCGTCCGCACTGCTCGGGGTCCGGTCCCAGGAGGTCCGCCCATGAAGAGACTCGTCAGCACGCTCGTCCTCGCCACGGTGCTCGGTGCCGGTGGCGCCGCGTCCGCCCTCGCCGCTCCCGGCGCACCGGGCGTCCCGAACCGGCCGGCCGGGCCGGTCGTGCCGGTCGCGCCGTCCGACAACGGCGGCGACAACGGCTGGGGCAACTGCGGCCACAACTCCAGTGGCGGCCACCCGCCGGTCGCCGGGGGCAACGGCGGCTACCGCAAGGGCGACTGCCTCGGGACGCCGCCTGGCGGCGGCGGCGAGGAGGAGCCCCCCGGCGACGGCGGCGGCGACCCGCCCCCGAACGTCTGAGACCGGTGCGGCGGCGGGGGCCGTGACGACCACGTCCCCCGTCCGCCGTCCTCACTCCTGGTAGGCGTAGCGCTCCTCGCGCCAGGCGTCACCGACCACGTGGTAGCCGCGCTGCTCCCAGAACCCTCGCACCGGGTGCCGCAGGTACTCCAGCCCCCGCAGCCACTTCGGTCCCTTGAAGCCGTACAGGTGCGGGACGACCAGCCGCAGCGGGTAGCCGTGCTCGGGGGTCAGCGGCTCGCCGTCGAGCTCGTCGGCGACCACCGCGCGGGGGCTCGCGACGTCCTCGATCCGCAGCGTGGCGGAGTACCCGTACTCCGCGAACGCCAGCACGTGGGTGACGTCGGGCGCCGGCGGGACGAGGTCGAGCAGCGTGCGCACGAGCACCCCACCCCACGACAGGTCGGGCACCGACCACTTCGACGCGCAGTGCAGGTCGCCGCGCACGGTGGTGCGCGGCAGCGCCCGCACCTCCTCCAGCGTCAGCACGCTGCTGCTGCCCGAGGCGGTCGCGCCGGTGAGCGAGAGCGTCCAGGTGTCGAGGTGCATCCGCGGCACCCGGCCGTAGTGCTTGGCGCGCAACGACTCCGACAGCTTCTGGCCGGGTGGCAGGACGCGACGGCGCGGGTCCTCGTGCGGGCTCACGCCGACCGCACCCCGTGCGGTGCCCCGGCCACGGCCTGCTCGAGCGCCTCGGCGAGCACCCGGCCGGCGCGGTCGACGTCGTCGTCGTCGACGTCGAGGTGGGTGACCGCGCGCAGCACGTACGTGCCCATCGCCGAGACCAGCACGTCCCGCTCGGCGGCGGTGGCGACGACGTCGGCGGCGCGCACCCCGGCCGCGGCGAGGTCGAGCACGACGATGTTCGTGCGGGTCGACTCGGGGTCGACCGAGCCGGGGACGACCTGCGCGCAGGCCCGCGCCAGCGCGCGAGCGCGCCGGTGGTCGTCGGCCATCCGGTCGACGTGGTGGTCGAGCGCGAACAGCCCTGCGGCGGCGAGGATCCCGACCTGACGCATGCCTCCGCCCATCCGCTTGCGCCACACCCGGGCGCGGGCGACCTGCTCGGCGCTCGACACCAGCACCGACCCGGCGGGGGCGCCGAGGCCCTTGGACAGGCACACGGACACGGTGTCGAAGAGCCGTCCGTAGTCGTCGAGCGCGACGCCGTCGGCCACGTGGGCGTTCCACAGCCGGGCGCCGTCGAGGTGGAGCGCGACGCCCTGCCCGTCCAGACCGGTGCGCAGCCGCTGCAGCGCCTCGAGCGGCTGCACGGTCCCGCCGCCGAAGTTGTGGGTGTTCTCGACCGCGACGGCGGCGGTCGACACCAGGTACGGGCCGCCGTCCGGCACCACCATCGACAGCGGCAGGTCGGGGTCGAGCAGCCCGACCGGACGGCCGGGCGTGGTCGCCGACCAGGTGCGCGTGGTGACGCCGGACGTGACGGCGTGCGCGCCCAGCTCGGCCCGGACGACGTGGGCGAGGCTGTCGCACAACAGCTCTCGTCCGGGCTCGACGAGCAGGCGGACGCCGAGCACGTTCGCGAGCGACCCGGTCGGGCACCACAGGGCCGCCTCGTGCCCGAGCAGCGCGGCGACGCGCTGCTCGAGCGCGGCGACCGTGGGGTCCTCGCCGTACACGTCGTCGCCGACCGGCGCCTCGGCCATCGCCGTCCGCATCCCCGGCGTGGGGCGGGTCACGGTGTCCGAGCGCAGGTCGACGACGCGACCGTCCTGGCTGTCCTGGCTCCCCCTGCTGGACGTCATCGGGTCAACGGCCTCGCAGCATGTCCGACACCAGGAAGGCGAGCTCGAGCGACTGCTGGTGGTTCAGGCGCGGGTCGCACAGGCTCTCGTAGCGGGTCGCGAGGTCGGCGTCCGAGATCGCCTCGAACCCGCCGAGGATCTCGGTGACGTCCTCACCGGTGAGCTCGACGTGCAGGCCGCCGGGCACGGTGCCCACGCCGCGGTGCACCTCGAAGAACCCGCGCACCTCGTCGATGACGTCGTCGAACCGACGCGTCTTGTAGCCGCTCGGCGAGCTGAAGGTGTTGCCGTGCATGGGGTCGCACACCCACAGCGGCTGCGCGCCGCTCGCGTGCACCTTCTCGACCAGGCCGGGCAGCACCTCGCGGATCTGGCCCGCCCCCATCCGCGTGATGAAGGTGAGCCGGCCGGGCTCGCGCGTCGGGTCGAGCCTGTCGATCAGCGCGAGCGCGTCGTCGGCGGAGGTGCTCGGGCCGAGCTTGACCCCGATCGGGTTGCGCACGCGCGCGAGCAGGTCGACGTGCGCGCCGTCGAGCTGGCGGGTGCGCTCGCCGATCCACACGAAGTGCGCCGACACGTCGTACGGCAGGCCGGTGCGCGAGTCGATGCGGGTGAGCGCCCGCTCGTAGTCGAGCAGCAGCGCCTCGTGGCTGGAGAAGAACTCGACGGTGCGCAGCGCGTCGAAGTCGGCGCCGCACGCGTCCATGAACTGCATCGCGCGGTCGATCTCGGCGGCGACGGTCTCGTAGCGGGCGTTGGCGGCCGAGCCGGCGAAGCCCTTGTTCCACTCGTGCACCTGGCGCAGGTCGGCGAAACCGCCTGTGGTGAAGGCGCGGATGAGGTTCAGGGTCGACGCGGCCGTGTGGTACGCCTTCAGCAACCGCGCGGGGTCGGGCGTCCGGGACGCCTCGGTGAACGCGTAGTCGTTCACCGCGTCGCCGCGGTAGGCGGGCAGCGTCACGCCTTCGCGGGTCTCCTCGTCGCTGGACCGCGGCTTGGCGAACTGCCCCGCCATCCGGCCCATCTTGATGACCGGCATCGACGACCCGTAGGTGAGCACCACGGCCATCTGCAGCACGGTCTTGATCCGGTTGCGGATCTGGTCGGCGGTGGCGCCCGCGAAGGTCTCGGCGCAGTCGCCGCCCTGCAGCAGGAAGGCACGCCCCGCGGCGGCCTCGGCCAGGCGCGAGCGCAGCAGGTCGGCCTCGCCGGCGAACACCAGCGGCGGCAGGCCGGCGAGCTCGTCGCGGACGGCCTGCAGGGCGTCGGCGTCGGGCCAGCTGGGCTGCTGGGCGGCGGGGAGCGCACGATAGGCGTCGAGCCCCGCGACGACGTCCGGGGACGGGACGGGGTTCACGACGGCGCTGGTCACCGCACCAGGGTAGATCCGTCTCAGGATCCGGCTGCGCCCGCGTCCGCGCACCGGACAGCGGACCGGGTCGGCGGACCGCCGGTGAGACGCCGGTCCCACCATGCGGGCGCCGACGTGATCTGGGTCACGTCCGGTTACGATCGGGCCCGCACGCGGGCAACGGCGCCCTGCACGACCTCCTGCACGAACCCGTCGTCCGACCCCGGAGGAGACCTCCCATGACCGTCCGCCGCGTCGCCGTCCTCACGGCCGGTGGGTACGCCCCCTGCCTGTCGTCCGCGCTGGGTGGCCTGATCGAGCGCTACACCGAGGTGGCCCCGGACGTGGAGATCCTCGCCTACCGCCACGGCTACCACGGGCTGCTCACCGGCGACTCGGTGCTCGTCGACGACGCCACCCGTCGCGACGCGTCGGTGCTGCACCGGTTCGGCGGTTCCCCGATCGGCAACAGCCGGGTCAAGCTCACCAACACCGCGGACTGCGTGCGGCAGGGCCTGATCGCGGAGGGCCAGGACGCGCTGCAGGTCGCGGCCGAGCAGCTCAGCCGCGACGGCGTCGACGTGCTGCACACCATCGGCGGCGACGACACCAACACCACCGCCGCCGACCTGGCCCGCTACCTCGGCGAGCACGACTACGGCCTGACGGTGGTCGGCCTGCCGAAGACGATCGACAACGACATCGTCCCGATCCGGCAGAGCCTCGGCGCGACCACCGCCGCCGAGCAGGCCGCGCTGTTCGCCCGCAACGTGCTCGCCGAGCACGGCTCCAACCCGCGGATGCTCATCGTCCACGAGGTGATGGGACGGGCGTGCGGGTGGCTCACCGCCGCCGCCGCGCGGGAGTACGTGGCGTGGCACGCCCAGCAGCAGTGGGTGCCGGGCATCGGCCTGTCGCCCGAGCGCTGGGCGGTGCACGCGGTCTACGTGCCCGAGGTGGCGGTCGACCTCGACGCCGAGGCGGAGCGGCTCCGCGCCGTCATGGACGAGGTCGGCTGCGTGAACATCTTCCTGTCCGAGGGCGCCGGTGTCGACGACATCGTCGCCCAGCTCGAGGCGTCCGGCACCGAGGTGGCCCGCGACCCCTTCGGCCACGTCAAGCTCGACACCATCAACCCGGGCGCCTGGTTCGCGAGCACGTTCGGCGAGCGGCTCGGGGCGCGCAAGACGATGGTGCAGAAGTCCGGGTACTTCTCCCGGTCCGCGCCCGCGGGCGAGCGCGACCTCGCCCTGATCCGCGAGATGACCGACCTCGCCGTCGAGTGCGGCCTGCGCGGCGAGGCGGGCGTCATCGGCCACGACGAGGAGCGCGGCGGCGAGCTCCGCGCGGTCGAGCTCGACCGGATCGCCGGCCACAAGGCCTTCGACACCTCCGAGCCGTGGTTCGGCGAGCTGCTCGACGCGATCGGCCAGCCGCGCGGCTGAGGCTCGTTCCCCCGGCTGGTCGGCCGGGTCGGGCAGCAGCTCGACGGCGTCGCCCGGCACCTCGAGCGTGCCGTCGGCCGCTCGCCAGACGTCGGTGGCGGTGATCGAGGAAGGCGCGCCGCCGCACGGTGCGGGCCAGCTCGGCCACGTCGTCGGCGCGGAACACCAGGGGGTGGACTGATCCCCTGGTGCGATCAGGCCGAGAATCGACGACCACGTCTCGGACCCGGCGCGCCCCAGCGGTGCGGTCGGCTACCGTCCGGCCCATGCCTGCGCAGCGCCGAGCGGTCCTGGCCGTCGACGAGGGCACGACGGGGGTGACCGTCCTGCTCGTCGGGGTCGACGACGACGAGGCGGGCACCGTCCTCGCCCGCGGGTACGAGGAGTTCCCGCAGCACTTCCCGCGGCCGGGCTGGGTCGAGCACCAGCCCGAGGAGATCTGGCAGGCGACGATCGCCGCCGCGCGCACGGCGCTCGACGAGGGCGACGCGAACCCGGGCGGTGCGGTCGAGGTGGTCGCGCTCGGGATCACCGACCAGCGCGAGACCGCCGTGCTGTGGGACCGCAGCACCCTGGCCTCCCCTCGCCGCGCCGTCGTCTGGCAGGACCGGCGCAGCGCCGACGTCTGCACCCGGCTGCGCGAGGCCGGCCACGAGGAGCGCGTCGCCGAGCTCACCGGCCTGCGGCTCGACCCCTACTTCACCGCCACGAAGCTCGCCTGGCTCGCCGAGCACGACACCCGGTCGTGGGCCGGCGTCGAGGACGGCTCGCTCGCGATCGGGACCGTCGACTCGTACCTGGTGGCGCGGCTCAGCGGGGGCGCACGCCACGTCACCGACGCCTCGAACGCCTCCCGCACGCTGCTGCTCGACCTGCGCAGCGGCGAGTGGTCCGACGAGCTGTGCGAGCTGTTCGGGGTGCCCCGCGCCGCGCTGCCGGAGGTCGTGCCCAGCTGGGGCGAGGTCGCCCGCACCGACCCGTCGGCCTTCCTCGGTCTCGACGTGCCGATCAGCGGCATCGCCGGCGACCAGCAGGCCGCGCTGTTCGGGCAGGCGTGCTTCGAGGTCGGCGACACCAAGTGCACCTACGGCACGGGGTCGTTCGTGCTGGTGAACACCGGGTCCGAGCCGGTCGCGGCGCCGCTGGCGGGGAGCGGGGGCGGCGACGGCACCGGGCTGCTGTCGACGATCGCGTGGATGTCGCCCGACGGCGAGCGCACCTACGCGCAGGAGGGCTCGATCTTCGTCACCGGCGCAGCGGTGCAGTGGCTGCGCGACGGCCTGCAGATCGTCGGGTCCGCGGCCGAGACCGAGGCCGTCGCCCGCACCGTCCCGGACACCGGCGGCGTGGTGTTCGTGCCGGCCCTCACCGGTCTGGGCGCCCCGGAGTGGGACCCGCAGGCGCGCGGCACCATCCTCGGCCTCACCCGCGGCACCACCCGCGCCCACCTCGTCCGCGCCACGCTCGAGGCGATCGCGTACGAGGTGCGCGACGTGCTCGCCTCCATCGAGCAGCAGGTGCCCGTCCTGCGCGTCGACGGCGGCGCGAGCGGCAACGACTGGCTGATGCAGTGGCAGTCCGACCAGCTCGCCGTGCCCGTCGAGCGCCCGACCGTGCTCGAGACGACGGGGATGGGGGCCGCGTTCCTCGCCGGGCTCGGCGCGGGCGTGTGGTCCTCGCAGGACGAGGTCGCGCAGGCCTGGCGCCTCGACCGGCGGTTCGAGCCGGGTGAGCGCGACGAGCCCGGTTACCGCCGCTGGCGGGCGGCGGTCGAGCGCTCGAAGGGCTGGGCGGACCTGGTCGACTGAGGCCGTCGACTAGGGGGCGACGCGGCCGTTCTGCTCGAACGCCGCGTGGGTGAGCGGCATCAGCTGCGCCCAGGCGGCCTCCATCTGCTCCGCGCACATCTCGATCTCGCGCTGCGGGAACGACTTGAAGTGCGAGTCGTCGCGCTTGGTGCGCAGCGACAGGAAGTTCATCAGCGACCGCGCGTTCACCGTGACGTACATCGAGGAGTAGATGGTCACGGGGAGCACGATGCGCGCCACCTCGCGCGCGACGCCGGCCTCGAGCATGCGCTGGTACGACGCGTAGGCCGCCTCGCAGACCGCGCGGGTCTCGCGGTCGACGAGCTCGTGCTGCTCCGGCGTCCCCTCGACGAACTCGTACGCGCCCGGCTTGCCCTGCTGCACCAGGCGGCGCTCGGGGCCGGGCACGTAGAAGACCGGGCGCAGCTCGCGGTAGCGGCCCGACTCCTCGTTGTACGAGGCGATCCGGTGCCGCATGAACTCGCGGAAGACGAAGATGGGCGCCTGCACGTAGAAGGTGAGCGAGTTGTGCTCGAACGGGCTGCCGTGCCGGTCGCGCATCAGGTAGTTGATGAGCCCCGCGGAGCGCGAGGCGTCGGCGTCGACGTCCTCCAGGCTCGACTCGCCCTTGGTCGACACCCGCGCCGCGAACAGCACGTCGGCGTCCTGCGCGCTCGCGCGGACCAACTCGACGGTGACGTCGGAGCGGAAGGTGGTGGGGGGTGCGGTGCCGGGGTCGTCGCTCACCCGGTCGACTCTAGTGAGCCGGACGCTGGGGCTCGGCGTCCGACACGGACGACCCGCCCGGGCGGGTGGGGCCGGACGCGAGCCGCTCGGCCTCGGCCTCGTCGAGCCGGCTCGTGGCGCCGCACATCGCGCACTGGACGGCGTAGCGGGTGCTGACCGGGAACAGCGGCAGGAAGAACAGCGTGAACTTGGTGACCCGCTTCTCGACCCGCTGCGCGGCGGGGTTGCCGCACACGGTGCAGACCGCCATCACGGTCGCGAGCACGCTCACGTAGGCCTTGGTCCCGAAGATCACCAGCACGTGGTCACCGTAACCCGCAGTGAGAGGATCGGCCGCGTGGAGACCCCCGACCTGCTCGGCGCCGCCGGCGCGGACGCGTCCGTGCGCCCGGCCCGCGCGGCGGACCTGCCCGCCGTCGGGGCCGTGCACTCGCGCTCGTGGCGCACCGCGTACGCCGACCACCTGCCCGCCGAGGTGCTGGCCGCGCTCGAGCCGGACGTCCTCGCCGAGGCGTGGCGTCCGGCCGTCTCCGCGCCCCCGTCGCCGCGCCACCACGTGCTCGTGGCCTGCGCCGGCAGCACCGTCGTCGGCTTCGCCGCCGGGGACGGCGACGGCGAGCTCGTCGCGCTCCACGTCGACCCCGCGCACCAGCGGCGCGGCCACGCGTCGCGGCTGCTGTCGGCCGCGGCCGACCTGGCGCGCACCGACGAGGTCGCCGCGCTCAGCACCTGGTGCCCGCTCGTCGACACCGCGCGCCGCACCTTCCTCGAGTCCGCCGGCTTCGGCCCGGACGGCGCCTGGCGCGAGCTCGAGGTCCCCGGCGCCGACGGCCTGCGCGAGCTGCGCCTGGTCGCCACCCTCGAGGGCAGCGGGTGAGCGACGCCGTCCGCGCCGCCACCCGGCAGGGGGTGTCGGTGGGCGTGGCGGTCGGCGCGTACGGCGTGTCCTTCGGCGCCCTGTCCGTCGCCGCCGGGCTCGACGTCTGGCAGACCTGCCTGCTCAGCCTGCTGATGTTCACCGGCGGCAGCCAGTTCGCGTTCGTCGGCGTGGTCGGGGCCGGCGGGGCGGGGGCCGCGGCGACCGCGGCGGCGGCGCTGCTCGGCGTCCGCAACCTGCTCTACAGCCTGCAGGTGGCGCCGCTGCTCGCGCTGCCGGCCACGGTCGGCGGCCGGCTGCGCCGGGTCGCCGCGGCCCACCTGACGATCGACGAGTCCACCGCCGTCGCGATCGCCCAGGACGACGCCGACGCCCGCCGGCGCGGCTTCTGGGTGACCGGGCTGGCCGTGTTCGCGCTCTGGAACCTCACCACCCTCGCCGGCGCGCTGCTCGGCGACGTGCTCGGCGACCCCCGCCGGTTCGGTCTCGACGCCGCCGTCGCCGCCGCGTTCCTCGCCCTGCTCTGGCCGCGGCTGCGCTCGGCCGACGCGCGCGCGGTGGGCGCCGCCGC
>NZ_BAAHAF010000194.1:0-15793 GCF_054777815.1 Angustibacter speluncae
GGCGGCGCCGCCCTCGCCGGTCCCGCGCTGGCCGCGCTGGGCGGCGAGCGCCCCTCGGTCGGCGCGTCCGTGCAGGAGGCGTCGACCGTCTCGCTCGTCGAGCCCGCCCTCGCCGTGCTGCACGGCGCGACCGTGACCGGCGGGCTGTCGTCCGCGCGGGTCGTGGACGCCGGGTCTGCCACCTCGCCCTGACCCGCCTACGCTGGGGCGGCGCGGACAGGAGCCGGCACGGCCGGCGGCCGCGGCAGGGACGGAGGAACCGATGACGCAGGGCGCACCGGACGGCCCGTGGTGGGCTCCGCCGGGGCGCGCCGACGGCGCGCACCCTGCCGAGGGCACCCACCCCGTCCCCGACGACGCCGGCGGCGACATCCTCGACTCCGGTCACTCCGGTCACTCCGGTCACTCCGGTCACCACGACACCCAGCCGCTGCCCGTCCCGCACCACCCGGCCCACGACACCCGGCCGCTGCCGGCCGGCGGCGCGTGGGGCGCGCCCGCTCCCGTCGACGCCGGGTGGCCGCCCCCCGCGGCCGGTGCAGCCGCCCCGTGGGTCGGTGCTGCCCCGCCCGCCCCGCCGGAGCCCCGGCGGCGCCGGCTCGGCGGCGGTGCGGTCGCGCTGCTCGTCGTCGGGTGCCTGCTGCTCGGCGGCGCGGCCGGGGCGATCGCCGGCGGCCTGGTCGACCGGCTCACCACCTCACCCGTCGACATCCCGATCCTGGCCGACAGCGGCGAGGACCGACCCGAGGGCTCGGTCGCCGCCGTCGCCGCGCAGGTGCTGCCGAGCACGGTATCGATCGAGGTGTCGTCGGCGTCCGTCGAGGGCTCCGGCTCCGGCTTCGTGCTGCGCCAGGACGGCCTGATCCTCACCAACAACCACGTCGTGGCCGAGGCCGACGGCGGCGGCGAGATCCAGGTGGTGTTCTCCGACGGCTCCCAGGAGCGCGCCGAGATCGTCGGCCGCACCGTCGACTACGACCTCGCCGTCCTGCGGGTCGAGCGCGACGACCTGGTGCCGCTGCCCTTCGGCGACTCCGACGCCGTCGTCGTCGGCGACCCCGTCGTGGCCGTCGGCGCGCCGCTCGGCCTCGAGTCGACCGTCACCACCGGCATCGTCTCGGCGGTGAACCGTCCGGTGTCGGCCGGCCCGGCCGACGCGAGCGCGTTCATCAACGCCATCCAGACCGACGCCGCGATCAACCCCGGCAACTCCGGCGGTCCGCTGGTGAACATGCGCGGCGAGGTCATCGGCATCAACTCCGCGATCGCCCGCAACCCCTCGAGCGAGGCCAGCGGCAACATCGGCCTCGGCTTCGCGATCCCGTCGCGGCAGGCGGCCCGCACCGCCGAGCAGCTGATCGAGACCGGCACGGCGACGTACCCGATCATCGGCGTCCTGCTCGACCGCTCCTACGGCGGCGAGGGCGTCAAGGTGACCGAGCAGGGCGAGCCGGGCCAGCCCGCCGTCACCCCGGACGGGCCGGCCGACCAGGCGGGCATCCGTCCCGGCGACGTCATCACCGGGCTCGACGGGCGTCCGGTCACCGAGCCCGACCAGCTGATCGTCGGCATCCGGGCGCGCGAGCCCGGCGACACGGTGACGCTCACCGTCCGCGGCGACGGCGGGGGCGGCGACGAGCGGGAGGTCGACGTGGTGCTCGACGAGGCGGAGTCGAACTGATGGTGGGTGGTCGCCCGTGATGGGCCTCAACGGCGGCGAGTTCGTCATCATCGCCGTCATCGCGCTGCTGGTGATCGGCCCCGAGCGGTTGCCGCACTACGCGTCCCAGCTGGCGCGGCTGGTGCGCGAGCTGCGGCGGATGGCGACCGGCGCGCGCGAGCAGGTGCGGGCCGAGCTCGGCCCCGAGTTCGACGACGTCGACTGGCAGAAGCTCGACCCGCGCCAGTACGACCCGCGCCGCATCGTCCGCGAGGCGCTGCAGGAGGCGTGGGACGACCCCGACGACGCCGAGCCGGTCAGCACCACGAAGCGGAAGGCGCCCGCCGAGGCCGACCTGAAGAAGCCGTCCCGACCGGCGGCCCGGCCGGGCGGCGGCGCCTCGCGTCCCGGTGACACCACCGGCCCCGCGCCGTTCGACACCGACGCCACCTGACCACGGCCGGTCGCGACCCGGACGCCGCGAGTGGTTGCTTCCGGCGTCGCGAAGCAACCACTCGCGGCGCCGGGGTCTACCCGAGCAGCGCCCCCAGCAGCGTCCCCACGGCGAGCAGCTTCACGAGCCAGTCGCCGGCGTGCACGGCCGCCGCGCGCAGCGGCGTCCGCTCGTGCCACAGCGCTCCGGTCCACAGGACGAGCGGGAAGCCGACGAACAGCGCCAGGCCGAGCAGCAGCCCCTGCCACCAGGAGCCGGCCCCGGTCGCGACGGCGAGCCCGGTGACGACGGACGAGAGCACGAGGCAGCGGGCCACCTCGACCAGCGCGGTGCCGCCGGCCGGACGCGGCGGGTGGTCGGACGCGAACGGCGCGCCGAGCACCGCGTACCAGGCGCCGCCGAGCACGAACGCGAGCGCGCCGCCCGCCAGGACGGCCGGCACCGGGCTCACCTCGCACCGCCTTCGACCAGGTCGCGCAGGACGTCGAGCCGGCCGCGCCAGGCGGTGCGGGCCGCGTCGGCCGCGGCCGCGTCGACCAGCCGCACCTGGGCCACCGTCACGGTGCAGCGGCCGTCGTCCCTCGGGTCGATCGCGACGTGGACGCGGGTGCCGTCGGCAGCGTCGAAGCGGGCCCGGCGCGGGGGCGTGCTCGTCCGCGTCGTCAGCGCGAGATCGGGCAGCCACGCGGTGCGGGCGTGGTCGTCGCCGACGAGCGCGAACACCGCGTCGGGCGACCCGCCCACCGTGCGCTGCACGCTGACCGAGAACCCGTCGTCGTGCTGGCCAACCTGGCGGCCGCGCCGGGCGCGGTCGTAGCTGCCCACGACCGCCTGCACGCCCCAGGCGAGCGGGTCCAGCCCGCGCTCGGCGGCCAGCCAGCGGGCGACCTCGCGGTGCGGCCGCTGGCGCATCCCGGCGTCGTCCAGCAGGTCGAACCACTCCTCCCACCCGCGGCCGGTGCGCTCCCGGACGCGCTCGTCGGAGGTCGCCAGGACCGGGCCGGACGTGGTGCCGTCCGGCCCGGTGTCGCGGTCGTGCGCGGCCAGCAGGACGGCGCGGGCGGTGGTGTAGCGCTCGCCGGTGCGGGCCATCCTGGCCCGGACGAGCTGCTTGAAGGAGCGGTGCTGGGTCATCGTGCGTCCTCTCGCGGGCGGCGGCTCGTCGTCCCACGCCCCACGAGCCCCCGCCGGAAGGAGGCACGACCTGGTCCGGCGCCCCGAAGACCCGGGTCTCCTCTGCCCCCGCTCGGCCGGTGGCGTGGGCACCGGAACCGGGGGTTGGGCGCAGGACGGCGCCTCCGTCCATCATGACCGACGCGCGGTCAGGAAGTCATCGGTCCGGAACTCGACGGTCCGGAACTCAGCGGTCCGGAGTCCATCGCTGCCGCAGGCACTGGACGAGGCGTCCTGGCACTGGACGGGGCGCGTTCGCCCACTCCAGTGGCAGGACCGTCACTGAACTGGGGGAACGGGCAGGCGAGCGGCGAGCCTCAGCGGCCGGCGGGGGTGAGGCCCAGGGAGCGGCCGGCGAGGCCGCGGGCGCGGTGCGACAGGCCCCGGGCGACGCCACGCAGGGCGACGGCGGCGGGGGAGTCGGGGTGCCCGAGCACCACGGGGACACCGGTGTCGCCGCCCTCGCGCAGGGTGACGTCGACGGGCACCTGGCCGAGCAGCGGCACGTCGGAGCCGACGGCGCGGGTGAGCGAGTCGGCGACGCGCTGGCCGCCGCCGGTGCCGAAGACGTCCATCCGGGTGCCGTCGGGCAGCTCGAGCCAGCTCATGTTCTCGATCACGCCGACCACGCGCTGGTGGGTCTGCAGGGCGATCGCGCCGGCCCGCTCGGCGACCTCGGCCGCCGCCTGCTGCGGCGTCGTGACGACCAGGATCTCGGCGGTCGGCAGCAGCTGCGCGACCGAGATCGCGATGTCGCCGGTGCCGGGCGGCAGGTCGAGCAGCAGCACGTCGAGGTCGCCCCAGAACACGTCCGAGAGGAACTGCTGCAGCGCGCGGTGCAGCATCGGCCCGCGCCAGACGACCGGCTGGTTGCCGGGCACGAACATGCCGATCGAGATGACCTTCACCTCGTGCTGCACGGGCGGCAGGATCATGTCGTCGACCCGGGTGGGGGCCTGCTCGACCCCGAGCATCCGCGGGACGGAGAAGCCGTAGACGTCGGCGTCGACCACCCCGACCCGGATGCCGTCCGCGGCCATCGCGGCGGCCAGGTTCACCGTCACCGACGACTTGCCGACGCCGCCCTTGCCGGACGCGACCGCGTAGACGCGGGTCAGCGAGCCCGGCTTCGAGAACGGCACCTCGCGCTCGACCTGGCCGCCGCGCAGCTTGTCCTTGAGCGCGGCGCGCTGGGTGTCGTCCATGACGTCGAGCTCGACCCTTACGCCGGTGACGCCCTCGACGCCGCGGACGGCCGAGGTGATGTCGGTGGTGAGCCGGTCCTTCATCGGGCAGCCGCTGACGGTGAGGTAGATGGCGACGTCGACCACGCCGTCGGCGCCCACCTCGACCGACTTGACCATGTCGAGGTCGGTGATGGGGCGGCGGATCTCCGGGTCCTGGACGGCGGACAGCGCCGTGCGCAGGGCGTCGAGCGTGGGGACGGGCATGCCTCCAGGGTAGGTCGTGACCGCCGTCACCCGGTCAGCGGCTGAAGCGGCCTACGCGGGCGGGCACCAGGGGCAGACCTTCCAGTCGGCCTCCATCGTCCGGGCGCAGCGCTCGCACGAGCCGGCGGCCAGGGGGACCGCGCACCACGGGCAGGTGACCATGCCGGGCTCCACGCCGCGCTCGCAGGCGGGGCAGGCCGCCGTGGACCGCTGGTGGTCGGTGTGCGTGACGCGCACCGCCTCCTCGAAGCTGGTCTGCCCGCGCCACGCCTTCACCAGCGCGGACGTGCGCAGCGTGGCCAGGCCGCTCGCGCGGGCCTGCTCGCCGACGGCCGCCTCGGTCGGGGTGCTGAGCAGCACCGACCGCAGCCCGGCGTCGACCTCGAGCACCTCGTAGACGGCGGTGCGGCCGCGGTAGCCGGTCTGCCCGCACTCGGGGCACCCGGTGCCGCGGACGGGCGTGGCGTCGACCAGGTCCTCGCAGGTCAGGCCGAGCAGCGACAGCGTGTCGTCGTCCGGCGCGTACGGCGCGGCGCACGAGGCGCACGGGACGCGGACGAGGCGCTGGGCGACGACCGCCGTCAGCGACGACGCGACCAGGAACGGCGCGACGCCCATGTCGACGAGCCGGGTGAGCGCGCCGACGGCCGACGAGGTGTGCAGCGTCGCCAGCACCAGGTGGCCGGTGAGGGCGGCCTTGAGGGCGAGCTCGGCGGTCTGCGCGTCGCGGACCTCGCCGACGAGCACGACGTCGGGGTCCTGCCGCAGCACCGAGCGCAGCCCGGCCTCGAAGGTCAGGCCCGCCTTGGGGTTGACCTGCACCTGGGTGATGCCGGGCAGCTGGACCTCGACGGGGTCCTCGAGGGTGACCACGTTCTTCTCGGGCGTCATCGTCTCGTTGATCGCCGAGTACAGGGTGGTCGTCTTGCCCGAGCCCGTCGGGCCGGTGATGAGCACCAGGCCCTGGGGGACGGCGAGCGAGCGCCGCACCGCGTCGAGCTGGGCCGGCTCGAACCCGACGGCGTCCAGCGGCGAGACGCCCTCGGCGCGGGTGAGGATCCGGACCACGACCTTCTCGCCGTGCAGCGCGGGCAGCGTGCTGACCCGGGTGTCGAGGTCGTGGCCGTCGACCTTGATCCGGGCCCGGCCGTCCTGGGGGACTCGGCGCTCGGCGATGTCGAGGCCGGCCATGATCTTGATCCGGCTGACGACCGACGGGCCGATCCGGGCCGGCGCGGTCATCACGTCGCGGAGCAGGCCGTCGACGCGGTAGCGGATCCGCAGGCCGTCGCGCTGGCGCTCGAGGTGGATGTCGCTGGCGCGCATCCGGGTCGCGTCGGCGAGCACCTGGTTCACGAGCCGGACGACGGGCGCGTCCTCGCCGGCGTCGAGCGGCTCGTCGCGGCCCGCCGGCTCGTCGACGACGCCCTCGATCAGGTCGACCTCGGCGCTGTCGCCGGACAGCGACCAGGCCCGCGCGACCAGCTCGCGCACCTGGGTGGCGGTCGCGACGACGAGCAGGATGTCGTTCGAGCGGGTGTAGAGGCGGACGTCGTCGAGGGCCAGCACGTTGGTGGGGTCGCTGCTGGCGACGATGAGCGAGCCGTCCGGGTGCCGGTCGACCGCGACCGCGCCGGTGCGCTCGGCGATGTGCTGCGGCAGCAGCCGCAGCACCTCGGGGTCGGGCGAGATGCGGGTCAGGTCGACGTGCTCGAGGCCGAGGCTCTGGGCGAGGCTGACCGCCACCTCCTTCTCGGTGGCGTGGCCGAGCAGCGCCAGCACCTGGCCGAGCCGGCGGCCGCGGTGCTGCGGCTCGCGCTGCACCTCCAGCGCCTCGGCGAGCTGGGTCGCGTCGATGACGCCCGCGTCGAGCAGGATCTCGCCCATCCGGCGGCGGCGCGGAGTGGCGGCGGCGCCCCCGTCGCGGGGCTGGGGGAACGGAGGGGCCTGGGTGCTCCAGGCGCGCGGCACGACGGACATGACGATCTATCGGTCGCGGGCCGACCGCGGTGTTGCGCCGATCGGGTGCGCCCCGGTGCCGGTCGGGTGCTCGGGGCCCGTGGCCGGACGCTCAGCCGACCTCGGGCACCGGCTGGGCGTCGTCGTCGTCGCGGTCGCGCCAGTCCTGCGGCAGCAGGTGGTCGAGCACGTCGTCGACGGTGACCGCGCCGACCAGCCGGTCGTCGGCGTCGGTGACCGGGATCGACACCAGGTTGTAGGTGGCCAGGCGCCGGGTGAGCAGCCCCAGCGGCGCGTCGGCGGCGACCGGCTCGATGTCCTTGTCGACGATCGACCCGATCGCCACGTGCGGGGGCTCGCGCAGCATCCGCTGGATGTGGACGACGCCGAGGTAGGTGCCGGTGGGGGTCTCGGTCGGCGGGCGACAGACGAACACCGCGGCCGCCAGCGCGGGCGACAGCTCTGAGCGCCGGACCAGGGCGAGCGCCTCGGCCACGCTGGCCTCGGGGCCCAGCACCACCGGCTCGGACGTCATCAGCCCGCCAGCGGTGTCGTCGTCGTAGGCGAGCAGGCGGCGGACGTCGTCGGCCTCGTCCTTGTCCATCGCCTCGAGCAGCTGCTCCTGCTCGTCGACCGGCAGCTCGCCCAGCAGGTCGGCGGCGTCGTCGGGCTGCATCGCCTCGAGCACGTCGGCGGCGCGGTCGCGTCCGAGCGTGTTCAGGATCTCGACCTGCTCGTCCTCGGGCAGCTCCTCCAGGACGTCGGCCAGGCGCTCGTCGTCGAGCTCGGCGGCGAGCTCGACCCGGCGCTTGTCGCTGAGGTCGTGGAGCATGTCGGCGATGTCGGCCGCCTTCATCTCCTCGAACGCGGCGACGAGCATCGAGGCCCCCTGCGCCGCCGTCGACCCGGCCAGGCCACGCACCTGCTCGACGTCGAGCAGCAGCGTCTCGCCGCGCCGGCGCAGCCGCCCGGACAGGCCGCCGCGGTGCACGCCGCGGCGCACGAACACCTTCGCCACGGTCCAGTCGCGCTTGCGGTCGGCCTCGAGCGCGACGTCCTCGACGGTGGCCTCGCCCGAGCCGTCGACCAGGTCGACGGTGCGCTCGAGCACCTCGCCGACGACCAGGGTCTCGTTGCCGCGCTTCTCGAACCGGCGCAGGTTCACCAGCCCGGTCGTGATGACCTGGCCCGACTCCAGGCTCGTCACCCGCGTCATCGGCAGGAACACGCGCTTGCGGCCGGCCACCTCGACGACCAGGCCGTTCACCTTGGGCCGCAGCCGCTCGCCGCGCAGCACGGTGACGACGTCGCGCACCTTGCCCACCTGGTCGCCCAGGGGGTCGAAGACCGAGAGCCCGGACAGGCGCGCGGCGAAGACCCGGGGTGGCGTGCTCACGGCGTCCAGCCTAGTGACCCTGGCGGCGCGACCGCCTGCGCGCGTAGCGTGCCGGGACCGTTCCGGCTCGGGGTGATCTCAGGGTGATGGAGGAGGCGCGATGACCGACGTCGACCGCAGGACGATCCTTCGGGCAGGGGCGGGGGCGGCCCTCGCGGGTCCGCTCGCCGGGTTCGGGGCGCGGGCCGCGTCCGGGGCCCCGCACCGGCCGCCGGGCACGGCGTCCGAGCTGGTGCCGAGGCCCGACCTGCGCGACGGCGAGACGCGGCTCGCCCTGCCGCGGGGCTTCCACTACCGCTCGTTCCAGCCCACCGGCGAGCTGATGGCCGACGGCACGGCCGTGCCGGCGCGCCACGACGGCATGGGTGCGTTCGGTCCCGCGCGCGAGCGCAACCGCTCCACGCTGGTGCGCAACCACGAGATCAACGGCTCGGGCGCGGCGTTCTCGTCGTCCGCGCCGACGTACGACCCCGGCGCGCTCGGCGGGACGACGACCGCGCTCGTCACCGACGACGGCCGCGTCCGCGACTCGCGCGCGAGCCTCGCGGGCACCCAGATGAACTGCTCCGGCGGCCGGATGCCGTGGGGGTCGTGGGTCACCTGCGAGGAGACGGTCAACGGCGTCGACGTGTACGACGACTTCACCCGCGGCACGGCCCCGCCGCAGACCTACGTCGTGAACGCGGGGCTGACGAAGCCGCACGGCTTCCTGTTCGAGGTGCCGGCGCAGGGCACCGCCACCGCGCAGCCGGTGCGCAAGGCGGGCCGGTTCGCGCACGAGGCCATCGCGTACGTCCCGCGCGACCGACGGTTCTACCTGACCGAGGACGACTTCGGCTTCGCCAGCGGCTTCTACCGCTACACCCCGCCGTCGGACCCGGCCGTCTCGCGCCGGCTCGAGGACGGCGGCACCCTCGAGGCGCTCGCCGTCACCGGCTCGCCGAACGCCCACCTGGAGGGCTCGTGGCCGGTGGGCACGCGGTTCCCCGTGTCGTGGGTGCCGGTCGAGGACCCCGACCCCGACCACCCGATGCAGGACGGGCACCCGACCGTCACCAACGACGAGGCGATCCAGCACGTCGCCGCCCAGGGCTGGGCGCAGGGCTCGGCGTTCTTCGGTCGGCTCGAGGGCGCCTACCACCACGACGGGACGGTCTTCTTCACCGCGACCCAGGGCGGCGGCGCGCCGGAGGAGTGGGCGCCGGGCGACCCGACCGTGCCGAGCGGCTTCGGCAACGGCCGCGGCCAGGTGTGGGGCTACCACGTGCGCGAGCAGGTGCTGGAGCTCGTCTACGAGTCGCCCTCGGCCGAGGTGCTCGACTTCCCGGACAACCTCACGACCAGCCCGCGGGGCACGCTCGTCGTGTGCGAGGACGGCACCAACGGCAACTGGCTGCGCGGGCTCGGCACCGACGGCGAGCTGTTCGACATCGCGCGGAACCTCATCCCGACCTCGTCGGGCGACGTCGGCGGGGACGAGTTCGCGGGGTCGACGTTCAGCCCGGACGGGTCGACGCTCTACGTGAACATCCAGTCCAGCCGCGGGCTCTCGCTCGCGATCTGGGGGCCGTGGCGGTCGATCGGGGTCTGAGGACTCAGTCGTCCTCGTCGGCGGAGTCGCCCGAGCCGGCGGAGTCGTCGAGCAGGCCCTTCTTCTCGGCCCGCTCGACGAGCCCGCGCACGCGGTCGGCGTCGACCGGGTCGCCGTCGAGCAGCTCGCCGCGGGCACGCAGGAACGTGGCGCCCAGGTCGTGGCGCACCTGCTCGTCGACGTCGGTGCGCGCGGGGGCGAGGATCGTCTGCTCCTCCTCGTTCACGTGGTGGTTGAGCGCGGTGGCGAGGTCCTCGACGGCGTCGTCGAACTTCTGCGTGTCGGTGCCGGCGCACTCGAGCAGGGCCAGCAGCGCCTCGTTGATCTCGGCGTGCTCGTGCTCGCCGTGCTCGGCCTCGTCGTCGTCGATCGCGTCCTTGCGCACCAGGCCGGTGTAGACGTGCTGCTCCTCGGCCTCGCCGTGCGCGACGAGCAGGTCGGCCAGCTGCTGGCGGGCCGCCTCCTTGTCGGCGGTGGGGTCGCGCAGGTCGCGCAGCAGCGCCTCGAACAGGCGGTGGTCGTCGAGGATGAGGTCGACGACGTCACCCTGCTGGGGTCGGGGGATGGTCTCGGAGCCCATGCGGGTCAGCGTGCCCGCGACCCGCGCCGTCCGCATCCGGAGCGTGGACCCAGCCGTCCAGGTAGGCGTCCGCGGCCGCGGCGTCGAGCCCGTGGCCCTCGGCCAGGCCGGCGCGCAGCACGGCGCGGTACGACGGCGACGGCGGGTTCGACGGCAGCGAGCGGCCGCCGTCCGGGGCGGTCAGCGTGACGGCGGGCAGGCCGTCGACGTCGGCGACCCGCAGCACCGTCTCGTAGCGCCCGGGCCCCACGGCGACGGGCCGGTGCGGCACGAGGTCGGCCAGACCCAGCCGCAGGTCGACCGCGGCGGGGTCGCGGTGCATCTCCTGCACGAGCACGTCGGCGAGCTGCTGCGCGGTGAGCAGGTGGGCCCGGGCGAGCACCGGGCCGGGCGGGGGCGGGCCGGGGTGCGGGTCGTAGAAGGCCATGCCGCCGCCCCAGGTGCGCGACCGGCCCGCGATCCGCAGCCGGCCGGGCAGGCGCACGGGGACGCTGCGGGACGGCGGGCGGCTGTCGCGCGCCCCGGGCTGCACCCGCCGCGCCCCGGGTGCGCGGCCGCCGCGCAGGTAGCAGTCGAGGCGCTCGCGGCAGGCGTTCGAGCCGTAGGAGACGTACCAGACCGGTTCGTGCTCCGGGGTCAGCGCCGGCCCCCGAAGGTGCCGCGGCGCAGCCGCGAGCGCATCGCCCGCCACGCGCGCGGGCGGACGTCCTCGACGTCGACCGCCACCGACCCCGGGCGCCGCGAGGTGACCCGCGCGGCCTCGCCGGCCGGCTCGAGCCGCAGCACCCGCGAGCCCGCCGCCCAGCGGATGAGCAGGGTGGCCGACTCGGTCGCGTTGAGCCGCGACGCCTTGAGGGCGGCGGCGGCGTCGTCCCACTCGGGGGTGCCCGGGGTGAGGTCGACCGGCCGGACCTCGACGTCGACGAGCGCGGCGCCGGTGTCCTTGCTCGGCACCCGGACCGTCGCGACGTCGGCACCGGTGAACGGGTCGGGCTGCTCCCCGCCGCCGACCACGACGTGCACCGCGTCGGCGTGCCACACGTGCCACAGCGGCCGCGCGTGCGGGCGGCCCGCCTCGACGTCGGGCAGCACCCACAGCAGGCCGGCCTTGCCGGCCGCGGCCGCGAGCAGGTCGGGGACGCTCACCCCACCCAGCCTGCCACGCGACGCAACCTCCGGGGCCGCTCGCGACTCTGCAGGGGTGTGACCACCCCGCTGAGGGAGCCGAGCACGATGGGGACCGTGCCCGACGCGCCCGCGCAGGACCAGGCCGACTTCGTGCGCGCCTGGTGGCCCCGCCTGCACCGCACCGCCTTCCTGATGACGGGCGACGCCCACGAGGCCGAGGACCTGGTGCAGCAGACGCTGGTGACGGTGGTCGCCCGCTGGGGCCGGGTGGTCACCTACGACCACCCGGAGGCGTACGCGCGCACGGTGCTGGTGAACCTGGTGCGCAGCCGGTGGCGCCGTGCCCGGCGCTACGCCGAGCTGCTCGTCGGCCAGCGCGTGGACGACCGGGTGCCGGACCCGAGCGCCGACGTCGGTGTCTCGGACGCGCTGTGGCAGGCGCTGTCGACCCTGCCGCCCCGCACCCGCGCCGCCCTGGTGCTGCGCTACTACGAGGACCTCTCGCTCGCCGAGACCGCCGTCGCCCTCGGGTGCTCCGAGGGCACGGTGAAGAGCCAGGCCAGCCGCGGGCTCGCCCGGCTGCGCGAGCGGCTCGACCGCGACGACCTCACCCTCCGCGACACCCTCCACGACCCGGCCGCCCCGACGGCCCAGCACGAGAGCGGGACCGACCATGACTGACACCCTCGAGCGCGAGCTGCGCCGCGCCCTCGCCGACCACGCGCCGGACGCTCCCGCGACCGGCCCCGACCCCTGGCAGCTGGTGCACCGCGGGGTCGTCCGCCGCCGCCGGCAGCGCACCGGCGCCCTGGCCGGGTCGCTCGCCCTCGTCGTCGCCCTCGGCGGCGGCCTGGCCGTGGTGCGGCCCTGGGCCGGCGACGGCGGCACCGACGTGGTCGCGACGGACCCCGCCTCGGGCTGGGGCCTCGACGACGGCGTGCCTCGCGGGTCGCTCGCCGGCGACGAGACGCTGCGCTCGGAGGTCGAGGCGGGCCTGACGGCGCCGCCCCACAGCGGCCCGAGGCCCGTGGCCGGCTCCCTGCGTCTCGTGTTCGCGGACGACGTCGCGGGCACCCGGCTCGTGGTGGCGTCGGTGCGCTACGAGCCCGAGGGCGACCTGTCGATGGTGCTGGCCGGTCCCGCCGGGGCGCCCGCGGACCAGCTGGTGCCGGTGGGCCAGCTGGACGACCGCGCCGGGACGGCCCCCGCGGTGGTGCTCCCCGTGACGGCCGACGACGGGCCGAGGCTGCTGGCCGTCGTGCCGCGCGGCGCGCAGGTCTCGGTCTCGGACGCGGTGCGCGTCGACGCCGCCGGAGAGCGGCTCGAGCGGGAGTGGCGCCCGGTCGAGGTGTCGTCCGACGGGCTCGTCGACACCCCGCTCACCGCCGAGCAGGGGTCCGGGGTCGCGGTGCTGCGGGTCGACTCGGCCCAGGGCTACCAGGCGGAGGGGCCGGTCGCCGAGCTGACGGCCGAGTGGCCCCGGCTCGAGGCGGAGGAGGTGCGGTGGGCCGAGGCGGCGCAGGTCGTCGACCGCGGCCCGCAGTCCTTCCGCGACGGGCTCGTGCCGCAGGCCGTGTCCCCCGAGGACCGGATGCCGGTGCCCGACGCCTCCGACCTGCTCACCGCCGACGTGGCCGAGGCGATGCGGGACGTCGGGTCGCAGTCCTCGGGCGACGCCCGGCTGCTGTACGCCTCCGGTGACGGGGCCGACGTCGACCGCGGCACGAGCGGGTGGTCGTCGCTGGTGGAGGTGGGTGCCGGCCAGGGGTCGGTCGTGCGGTGGGCGTGGCACCCCGGTGGCGCCAGCGGGATGGTCTACAGCACCGTCGTCCCGTCCCCTGCAGACGCCTCGTCGCAGCGGCTCGTGCTGCGGGTGTCGGTCTCGTCCGAGCAGCAGCTGGTCGGCGTGTGGGACCCGGAGGGCACCCTCGGGACGGTCGTCGTCGACGGCGAGGACCTGGTGATGCCGGAGGCGCTCGGGTTCCGCTGGTTCCCCGTCGCGGCGGGCAGCGAGGTCTCGGTCGACGGCCAGGACGTCCCCCCGGTGGTCCACGGCGAGGGCGAGCGTCCCTGGCCGCTGCCCGGCGAGGAGACCGGACCCGCACCGCTGTTCTCCGGCTGGTCGTGACACGCTCGGCGCCGTGACGGGCGCCGAGGTGAGCAGCGCGGAGGTCGACGGTCCCGTCGGCACCCGCGCCGACGGGCCGGTGCTGACGACCGTCCTGCTGGCGCTCGGGGTCGCCGGGGTCTCCCTGGCGGCCCCGATCGGTGCGGCGGCCGCGGCGCCGGCGCTCGCGATCGCGTTCTGGCGCAACGCGTCCGGGGCGGTCGTGGCGGGCCTCACCGCCGCCGCGCTCCCGTCGACGCGCGCGGAGCTGCGCAGCCCCGCGGCGCGGCGGGCGCGCCGACCGAGCCTGGAGGCCGGCGTCTGGCTGGCGGTGCACTTCGCCTGCTGGATGCCGAGCCTGAAGCTCACCTCGGTGGCGGCGGCCACCGCGCTCGTGTGCTCCACACCGGTCTGGCTGGTGGCGTGGGACCTGCTGCGGCGCAGGCACGTCCGCCCGTCCGTGCTGGTCGGGGTCGGGCTGTCTCTCACCGGTGTGCTGCTCATCACCGGCGTCGACGCCACCGCCTCCCGCGAGGCGCTGCTCGGCGACCTGCTCGCGCTGGTCGGCGGCATCTCCGCCGGCGGCTACGTCCTGGCGGGAGCCCGTGCCCGCGAGCACGTGTCGACCACCACCTACACCCTCGTCACGTACACGGTCTGCGCGGCGCTGCTGCTCGCGCTGTGCCTCGCCACCGGGACGCAGCTGGCCGGCTACACCGCCGAGACCTGGCTCCTGCTCGCGGCCGTCACGGTGTTCGCGCAGCTGCTGGGGCACAGCGTGTTCAACCGCACGCTGCGCACGGCCGGGCCGACGACGGTGGCGCTGACCCTGCTGCTCGAGGTGCCCGGCGCCTCGCTCGTCGCGTGGCTCTGGTTCGGCCTGCCGCTGCCCCCGGCGCTCGTGCCGGGCGCCGTGCTGCTGCTGCTCGGGCTCGTCGTCGTCATCGTGCGCAACGTCACGCCTCGTCGCGGTGACGTCCCGGTGACCGGTCAGTAGGTTCGGGCGCATGACCTCGTCCAGCCGCGAGCTGCGCCCCCGCCGGTCCAACCTCGCCGTGCCCGGCTCGAGCCAGAAGATGATCGACAAGGCCCGCGGCCTGCCCGTCGACCAGGTCTTCCTCGACCTCGAGGACGCGTGCGCGCCGCTGGCCAAGCCCGGCGCGCGGCGGACGATCGTCGAGTCGCTGAACGAGGGCGGCTTCGACGGCAAGGTGCGCACCGTCCGGGTCAACGACTGGACGACCGAGTGGACCTACCGCGACGTCGTCGAGGTCGTCGAGGGCGCGGGCGCGAACCTCGACTGCCTGATGCTGCCCAAGGTGCAGAGCGCGGAGCAGGTGGTCGCGCTGGACCTGCTGCTCACCCAGGTCGAGAAGTCGAACGGGCTCGAGGTCGGCCGGCTCGGCATCGAGGCGCAGATCGAGAACGCGGCCGGCCTGATCGCCGTCGACGCCATCGCCAAGGCGAGCCCGCGGGTCGAGACGATCATCTTCGGTCCGGCCGACTTCATGGCCTCGATCAACATGAAGTCGCTCGTCGTGGGCGAGCAGCCGCCCGGCTACGACGTCGGCGACGCCTACCACCACATCCTGATGTCGATCCTGCTGACCGCCCGGGCCAACGACAAGCAGGCGATCGACGGCCCCTACCTCGCCATCCGCGACGTCGAGGGCTTCACCCGGGTCGCGAGCCGCTCGGCGGCGCTGGGCTTCGACGGCAAGTGGGTGCTGCACCCCGGCCAGATCGACGCCGCGAACGAGGTCTACAGCCCCCGCCAGGAGGACTACGACCACGCCGAGAACATCCTCGACGCGTACGAGTGGTGCACGTCCGAGGCGGGCGGCGCCCGCGGGGCCGCGATGCTCGGCGACGAGATGATCGACGAGGCCTCGCGCAAGATGGCGCTCGTCGTCGCCGGCAAGGGCAGGGCCGCCGGCATGCAGCGCACCGACCGCTGGACGCCGCCGCAGGACTGACCTCCCGGTCGTCCGCCTCGTCGTGACCAAGGTGTGACCCGATCGGGTGCAACCTCCGGGGGTCCCAGGAGGTCATGAGGGTGTGAGACCACGCACCCCGACCCGACTGGCCGCCCTCGTCCTGCTCGGCGCGCTCGCCGCCGGCTGCTCGTCGCCGACCGGCGGCGGCACCGCGCAGCCGCCCGCCCCGGACGCCACGGCGACCAACACGAGCGCGCCGCCGTCGACGTCGTCGCCGGGTCCGTCGACGAGCACGACGCCGGCGGCGAGCAGCGCCCCGGCGACCAGCAGCGCCCCGCCCACGTCCGCGCCACCCAC
>NZ_BAAHAF010000195.1:0-15287 GCF_054777815.1 Angustibacter speluncae
CGGCTCGTGGTCGAGGACGACTACGACGCCGAGCACCGCTACGACCGCGCCCCGGTGCCGGCGCCCACCGTCCCGCGCGCGACGGGCCCGGACGTCGCGAGCACCGCTGCCTCGTAGCCCATGTCGGCGTCCGGGCGCGCGTCCCACTGGCCGCCGCGGCCGAGGTCGAACACGCACGCGGCAGGCACCACCGGCACCACCAGCGGCCGGTCGTCGTCGCCGACGGCGACGGGGAACCCGCGTCCCTGCTCCTCGCACCAGCGCTGCACGCCGTGCGCGGCCACCAGCCCGAACGCCGACCCGCCCGTGAGCACCACGGCGTCGACGGTGTCGACGAGGGTGCCGGGGGCGAGGGCGTCGGTCTCGTGCGTGCCCGGGCCGCCGCCGCGGACGTCGACGCCGCCGACGGTGCCGGGCGGCGGGACGACGACGGTGACGCCCGTCGCCCAGCCCTCGCCGCTGCGCTGCGCGTGCCCGACGAGCACGCCCTCGACCTCGGTGATCACCGCGACATCGTCGCACCGGACGGCCCACCCGGTACGGTTCGGCAGGTGGCGACCGGAACCGACGCGGCCCCCGACGTCACCGCGCCGCCCGCGGCCCTGTCGTGGCGGCTGGTGCCGGGGGTGCTCACCGCCGCGTCCGGCCTGGCGCTGTTCGGCCTGCACTGGCGGCCGTGGGGCTACCTGGTGCTGCTCGCGGCGGTGGCGACCGCGGTCGTGGTCGACCGCCGCCTCGCGCGCGACCTCGGGCTGATCGCGTTCGGGCTCGTCACGATCAGCCTGGTCGAGATCAACACCGACATCTCCTACGCGCACATGGCCGTGATGGGGCTGGCCCTCACCGTCGCCGTGGCGGTGCCGTACCTGGTGTCGCGGTACGGCTACAGCGACCACGCGATCCGGTTCCCGATCACCACCGGCCAGCGTTGGACGACCGCCGAGCGCTGGTACCTCGTCGCCGTCGTCGTGCTGGGCTGGCTGATCCTGCCGGTCTACATGATCCGCACCGGCGTCTACGAGAACTGGCCCGCGGCGTCCGACCCGAGCACGCTCACCCGGCTGTTCGTCGGCACCAACGCCCTCGGCATCTGGGACGAGCTGTTCTTCATCTGCACCTGCTTCGCGCTGCTGCGCCGGCACTACCCCGACTGGCTGGCGAACCTGCTGCAGGCGGTGCTGTTCACCTCGTTCCTGTGGGAGCTCGGGTTCCACGCGTGGGGGCCGTTCCTCATCTACCCGTTCGCGCTGGTGCAGGGGTGGACGTTCCGCATCACCAAGTCGCTCACCTACGTGGTGTGCGTGCACCTGCTGTTCGACTTGGTGCTCTACCTCGTGCTCGTGCACGCGCACAACCGCGACTGGCTCGCGGTCTTCCTCTACTGAGGCTCAGCGGTCCGAGCGCGCCCCGGCGTTCACCGAGACGGTGCGCACCGCGCCGTCGGCGACGTCCCACTCCTCCAGCACCCGCTCGTAGGCGCCGGACTCGACCATCGCCTCCAGCGTCGCGCGCAGCGCGTCGCGCAGGGTCTCGCGGTCCTTGGCGACCGCGATGCCGTACAGACCCGGTTCGTACTGGACGTCGGACGCGAGCTGGTAGTCGGCCTGCGTCCGCGGCGCGGTCGACAGGTAGGCGGCCGGCGGGTAGTCGTTCAGCACCGCCGCGGCCCGGCCGGTGCGCAGCTCGACGAGCGCGTCGTCGTTCGTGTCGTACAGCTGCAGGTCGATCGGACCTGCTGCGCCGCAGGAGGTCTGGGTGCGCTCGAGCAGGTCGACCTGCACCGTCCCCTCCTCGACCGCGACCACCTGGCCGCACAGGTCGTCCAGGTCCGACAGGCCCTGCGGGTTGCCGCGCTGGACGACGATCGAGCTGCCCGCGCTGAAGTAGTTGACGAAGTCGACCACCTCCTGGCGCTCGGCCGTGTCGGTGATCGCGGCGATCGCGACGTCGTGCTCGTGCCCGGCGACCTCGTCGAGGATCGTGTCGAAGTCGGTGACGACCACCTCGACCCGGACGCCCAGCAGCTCGCCTATCGCGGCGGCCAGCGCCGGCTCGAAGCCGGTGACGGTGCGGCCGTCCGGGGCGAAGAACGAGGCCGGCGCGTACGAGGCGTCGGTCGCCACCGTCAGCACGCCCGCGTCGACGACGTCGTCCGGCAGCAGCGCGCGCAGCGCGGGGTCGGCGGCCGCGGTCGTCGCGGCGACGGCGTCGGCCGCCTCGGACCCGCAGGCCGACAGCGCGCACGCCGCCACCGACAGGGCCGCGAGCAGCGCGAGCGGGGTGCGCGGACGGGCAGCGGTCATGACAGCGCCTCCTGCGGCGTGGGGACGGCGGACGCGGTGAGCAGGTCGGTCCAGGGGGTCGGCCGCGAGTACCAGTAGCCCTGGGCGCAGTCGCAGCCGAGCTCGCGCAGCCACCGGGCCGCGTGCTCGGTCTCGACCCCCTCGGCGGTCACGGTCAGCCCGAGCCCGTGCGCCATCGTCACCAGCGAGCTGACCACCTCGCGGTCGGCGGTGCTGGTCTCGACCTCGGCGACGAAGGCGCGGTCGATCTTCACCTCGTGCAGGGCCAGCGAGCGCAGGTGCGACAGGCTGGCGTAGCCCACGCCGAAGTCGTCCAGGGCGGTGCGCACGCCGGCCGCGTCGAGCTGCTCGAGCACCCGGGCGGCCACCGACGCGTCGACGGCGAGGGCCGTCTCGGTCACCTCGAGCAGCAGCCGGCCGCGGTCGACGCCGCTGTCGCCGAGCAGGTCGAGCACGGTGGCGGCCAGGCCGTCGTGCAGGTTGCGCGCCGACACGTTCACCGACAGGTCCCAGGTCGCGCCGGCGCGCGTCCAGGTGGCGCAGTCGCGCAGCGCCCGCGCCAGCACCCACCGGGTGAACGGTTCGATCAGGCCCGACTGCTCGACCGTGGGCAGGAAGTCGTTCGGGGGCACCAGGCCGCGCTCGGGGTGCTGCCAGCGCACCAGCGCCTCGACCCGCGTGGTCTCGCCGGACGCCAGATCGACGACCGGCTGGTAGTGCAGCACGAGCTCGTCGTGCTCCAGGGCGCGCCGCAGCTCGGTCTGCAGGCCGAGGGCCCCGGTGGGGGACGTGGCCAGCTCGGGGTCGTAGACGACCACGCTGCTCGTCCCGCGCTTGCCCTGGTACATGGCGGCGTCGGCGGCGCGCAGCAGCGCGTCGCCGTCCCTGCCGTCGCGCGGGTGCAGCGCGACCCCGAAGCTGGCCTCGACCGAGACCTGGACGCCGTCGAGGTCGATGCTGCGGGTCACCTCCTGCACGACCCGGTCGAGCAGCGCGCGCGCGTCGGCGGCGGTGCCGATGCCGGGCAGCACCAGGCCGAACTCGTCGCCGCCGAGGCGGGCGACGGTGTCGTCGGTGCGCAGCGTCTCGACCAGGCGGCGGCCGACGCAGCGCAGCAGCTCGTCGCCGGCGTGGTGGCCGAGGGTGTCGTTGACCTGCTTGAACCGGTCGAGGTCGACCAGCACGACCGCGACCGGGCCGTCGGCCCGGGTGGCGCTCTCGACCTTGCGCCGGAACAGCTCGCGGTTGCCCAGACCGGTGAGGGGGTCGTGGACGGCGTCGTGGGCGGCCCGGTCGGCGTCGCGGCTGAGCCGCCGGGTCGTCGACCACGAGATGAGCCCGAGCACCACGTAGAGCGCGCCGAGGCCCATGCCGAGGCGCTGGAAGGTGCGCGTGGACGCCGCGTCGACCTCGGCCTGGATCGCGTCGTACGGCAGCGTCAGCTCCAGCACCCCGACCGCGCGACCGGACGAGCTCGCGATCAGCGGCCGGAGGACGCGGATGGTCGCGGGGTCGGCGCCGACGTCGACCGCCGCGCGCGCGTCGCCGAGGGCAGCCGCCTGGAAGTCGGGGTGGGTCGCGGGCAGCGCGCCGCTGACCCGGCCGTCGTCGGAGAAGACGACGGCGCCGTCGAAGTCGCGCAGCCGCAGCCGCAGCACCGAGCCGCGGAAGATGGCCAGGTCGGTGGCGTCCTGCAGCCGCTGCTCCTCGACGCCGGACAGCCCGTCGCGCAGGTCGTCGCCGGACAGCGCCGGGGCGATCGCCATCTCCTCGATGACGGCGGCCTGCGAGCTCGCGGACGACAGACCGCGCAGGACGCCGTCCTGGCGGTGGCCGTGGGTCAGGACGGCGCCCAGAGCCAGCACCGGGACGAGGCTGGCCACCGCGTAGGTGACGAACAGCCTCGTGCCGGCGCGCAGATCGGGACGCACGACGCGCATCCCGTCCCATCGGCTGGTCGGGGTGGGAGGTGTAGCCGCAGGTCAGGAGCAGTTTCCGGCGGGCGGGCCGGTCAGAAGAAGGTGTAGGCCCGGCGCGAGAGGGAGAAGCCGCGGCCGGTGCTGTTCTGCACGCACCGCATGCCGGCCTCGCTCGAGGCGCACGCGTAGTCGCCGACCGTGACCGACCGGCCGTACGCGAGGGTGCCGCCGCCGGCGCCGACGATCGAGGCGTCGGCGCACACGATCTGCGGGCCGTTGCCGTCGACCAGCACCCCGGGGCCCCACACGGGCGCCGTGCAGGTGGGCGGCTGGGCGCCGGCGTCCCACGTCTTCTCGGCGATGTCGCAGCGGGCGCCCGCCTCGCTGATCGCGCACCAGATGTTGCCGCTCGGCGAGGCGAACAGGGTCTGCGGGGGCGGCGGCGGGGCGGGTTCGGGCGGCTGCTCGCCGGTGCCCTCGGCCGGGGGCGCGGCGGTGTCGGTGGGCGCGGGCACCGACGGCTGGGTGGTGTTCGGGATCAGCTGGTCGGCGGCCTGGTCGGTCACCCGGCCGAGGGTCTGGAAGGCGAGCACGAGGCCCACGACGCAGACGACGGCGGCGAACACCATCACCACCGCGGTGTTGCGGCGGCGCAGCCGCTCGCGCTCGGGCAGCTCCCGGCTCATCTGTCGTGCTCCCTCGCTCCGGCGGGACTCCGGGGCCGGTCAGCCCCGCAGCCGGGCCATCCAGGCCTCGACGTCCCCCGACGACCGGGGCAGCATGCCAGACAGGTTCTCGCAGCCGTCCTGCGTGACGAGCACGTCGTCCTCGATCCGCACCCCGATGCCGCGCAGGTGCTCGGGCACCGCGAGGTCGTCGGCGCGGAAGTACAGGCCCGGCTCGATCGTGAAGACCATGCCCGGACGCAGCTCGGCGTCCAGGTACATCTCGCGCCGCGCCTGCGCGCAGTCGTGCACGTCGATGCCGAGGTGGTGCGAGGTGCCGTGCACCATCCAGCGCCGGTGGTAGCCGCCGGTCTCGGCGTCCAGCGACTCCTGCGCGCCCACCGGCAGCAGGCCCCACTCGTCCAGGCGCTCGGCGATCACCTGCATCGCCGCGGCGTGCAGGTCGCGGAACCGCGTGCCCGGCCTCGCGACGGCGAACGCGGCGTCGGCCGCCTCGCGCACGGCGTCGTAGACCTGGCGCTGGGCGTCGGTGAAGGTGCCGTCGACGGGCAGCGTGCGGGTGACGTCGGCGGTGTAGAGCGAGTCGACCTCGACGCCGGCGTCGACCAGGATCAGGTCGCCCTCGTGCACCTCGCCGTCGTTGCGGATCCAGTGCAGCGTGTTCGCGTGGTCGCCCGAGGCCGCGATCGTGTCGTACCCCGGGCCGTTGCCCTCGCGCCGCGCGCTCAGGTTGAAGACGGTCTCGACGACCCGCTCGCCGCGGTGGTGGGCGACGGCCTCGGGGAGGGCCCGCACGATGTCCTCGAACCCGGCCGCGCTCGCCGCCACGGCGGCGCGCAGCTGCGCGACCTCCCACTCGTCCTTGACCAGGCGCAGCTCCGAGAGGGCCTCGGCGAGCGCGCCGTCGAGCTCGGCGTACTCCTCGTCCGACAGTCCGGACGCGGCGCGCGCCTCGGCCACCTCGGCCTCGACGGCCGGGTCGGACAGCGGGACGACCCGCACCCGCACGCCGTCCTGGCCGACGTCCTTGCGCAGCGCGTCGCCCAGCTCGTCGACGTGCGCGGTGGCGAGGCCGAGCTCGGCCTCGACCTCCTCGAGCGAGGGGCGCACGCCGACCCAGAGCTCGCCGTAGCGGGCGTCCCCGTAGAACTCCTCGGTGTCGCGCTCGGCGCGCGGGCGGAAGTACAGGACGGCGTCGTGGCCGTCCGGGGAGCCGTCCTCGCCGGTGCGCGGGTGCAGCACGAGCACGGCGTCCGGCTCCCGGTCGGTGCCGAGGCCGGTGAGGTGCGCGAACGCCGAGTGCGGGCGGAACCGGTAGTCGCTGTCGTTCGAGCGCACCTTCAGCCCCCCGGCGGGCAGCACCAGCCGCTCGCCCGGGAACAGCGCGCTCACCGCCTCGCGCCGGGCCGCCGCGTAGGGCGCCACCTCGGCGCGCTCGGGCAGCGCGTCGGGCCGGGGACCCCAGTTGTCGGCGATGAAGGCCTTGAACGCCTCGGACGTCGGCCGCTGGCTGCGGTTCTCGACGCGCTCCTCCAGCGGCTGGTCGCTCTGCTCGGACATGCCGGGCATCCTCGCACGGGTCACGCACCGTGACCGAGCCCACGTCGCGACCGCATTCCGACCGGTGGTGGCGGCGGGCAGGATGACCGCCATGCAGTTCGGACGCACCTTCGAGGAGTTCGAGGTCGGCGCTGTCTACAAGCACTGGCCCGGCAAGACCGTCACCGAGTACGACGACCACCTGTTCTGCCTGCTGACGATGAACCACCACCCGCTGCACCTGGACGCGAACTACGCGGGCACGACGGTGCAGGGGAAGAACGTCGTGGTCGGCAACTACGTGTACTCGCTCCTGCTCGGCATGAGCGTCCCGGACGTGTCGGGCAAGGCGATCGCCAACCTCGAGGTCACGAGCCTCAAGCACGTGGCGCCCACCTTCCACGGCGACACGATCTACGGCGAGACCACCGTGCTCGACAAGCGCGAGTCGACGTCCAAGGACGACCGCGGCGTCGTCACCGTCGAGACCCGCGGGTACAACCAGGACGGCACCCTGGTGTGCGTGTTCCAGCGCGCGGTGATGGTGCCGAAGCAGGTCTACCTCGACGCCCGCGGCGGCGAGCTCCCCGGCCGGCCCGAGCCCAGCACCTAGGCCGAGCGCAGCACCTTCGTCATCGGCCGGCCCTTCGCGAGCTCGTCGACGAGCTTGTCGAGGTAGCGGATGCGGCGCATCAGGGGGTCCTCGACCTCCTGCACCTTCACCCCGCAGACCGAGCCGGTGATCGACGACGCCAGCGGGTTGAGCTCGGCCGCGGCGAAGAAGTCCTCGAACGTCGTGCGGGCGTCGAGGTGCGCGCGCAGCTGGGCCTCGTCGAACCCGGTCAGCCAGCGCACCACCTCGGCGACCTCGTCGGCGGTGCGGCCCTTGCGCTCGGCCTTGGTCACGTAGTGCGGGTACACGTCGGCGACGGCGGTGGTGAAGATCCGGTGCTGCACCCGCCGAGGCTAGCTGCGGGTCACCCGCCCGGTCAGCCCCTCGACGGGTGGTCGCGCAGCGCCGGCAGGTCGTCGGCCAGGTCGAGGAACCGGTCGGCGGTGACGGGCAGGTCGCGCACCCGCACGCCGGTGGCGTGCCAGGCGGCGTTCGCGACGGCGGCGGCGGTGCCGACGATCCCGATCTCGCCGATGCCGCGCGCCCCCATCGGGTTGGCCAGCGGGTCCTCCTCGTCGAGCCAGTGCACCTCGACGTCCGGCACGTCGGCGTGCGCCGCCACGTGGTAGCTCGCGAGGTCCTGGGTGACGACGTGGCCGAACCGGCTGTCGCGCACCGACTCCTCGAGAAGCCCGGTCGACAGGCCCATCGTCATGCCGCCGAGCAGCTGCGAGCGCGCCGTGACCGGGTTGACGATTCGGCCGGCCGAGAACACGCCGAGCGCCCGCGTCACCCGCGGCTCGCCGGTCCAGACGTCGACCCGCAGCTCGACGAACTGGGCGCCGAACGAGTGCAGCGAGTACCGCTTCGTGTTGTCGTTCGGGTCGGGTGCCGCGCTGGTCTCGCTGCCGGGTGCGGGGTCGTCGCCGTGCTCCTCGCGGAACGCCCGCGCCGTCGCCACGACCGCCGAGCCCCACGACGCCGTGCCCGACGAGCCGCCGGCGACGCTCGCGCGCGGCAGCCGGCTGTCGGCGATGGCCACGTCGACGTCGTCGACCCCCACCCCGAGGGCGTCGGCCGAGATCTGCGTCAGGACGGTGAGCGCGCCCGTCCCGATGTCGGACGCGCCGATCTCGACGGCGTAGCGGCCGCGGGGGAGCGCGCGCACCGTCGCCCGGTTGCCGGGCTGCTGGTAGTACGGGTAGGTCGAGGCGGCCACGCCCCAGCCGACGAGCCGGTCGTCCTCCAGGCGCGTCCCCGGGCGCGGGTCGCGCGCGTCCCACCCGAACAGCTCCGCGCCGCGGCGCAGGCACTCGACCAGGTGCCGGTGGCCGAACGGCAGGCCCTTCTCCGGGTCGACGTCCGGCTCGTTGCGCACGCGGAGCTCGACGGGGTCGACCCCGCACGCCACGGCCAGCTCGTCCATGGCGACCTCGTGCGCGAACATGCCCGGCATCTCGCCGGGCGCCCGCATCCACGACGGGACGGCGACGTCGAGCGGCACGAGCCGGTGCGACGTGCGCCGGTCCGGCGCGGCGTACATGTGCCGCGTCGCGATCGCGGTCTGCTCGGCGAACTCCTTGATCGCGGAGGTCTGCTCGACGACCTGGTGGTCGATGCCGCGCAGGGTGCCGTCGCGGTCGGCGGCCAGCCGGAAGCGCTGGATCGTCGCGGTCCGGTACCCGGCGAGCGCGAACATCTGCTGCCGGGTCAGCGCGAGCCGGACGGGGCGCCCCGGGTGCGCCCGGGCCACGAGCGCCGCGACGACGTCGTGGGCGTGCGGCATGCCCTTGCTGCCGAAACCGCCCCCGACGTAGGGCGACTGGACGAGCACCTGCGCCGGCTGCAGGCCGAGCAGCGGGGCGATCGTGCGCACGACGCCGTGCACGCTCTGCGTCGACGCGTGCAGCACCAGGGTGGGCTCGTCGTCCTCCGGCTCGTCGTCCCAGCGGGCGGTGACGGCGTGCGGCTCCATCGGGTTGTTGTGCTCGTAGGGCGTCGTGTACGTCTCGTCGACGACGACCTCGGCATCGGCCAGCGCGGCGTCGAGATCGCCTGCGGCGGTGTCGGTGTCGAACGCCGGGTTCACCTTGTCGGGCTTGTACAGCTCGGGGTCGTCGGTGCGCAGCTCGGCCCGGTGCGGCTGCTCGTCGTACTGCACCTCGACGAGCGCGGCGCCCTCGCGCGCCGCCTCGGGGGTCTCGCCGACGACGGCGGCCACGACCTGGCCGCGGAACCCGACCCGGTCGTCCTGCAGCACCGCGTACTCGCGGTCGTCCGCCCCCTCCAGCCGCGGCGCGTCGGTGTGGTCGAGCACGGCGACGACGCCGGGGTGGGCCAGTGCGCCCGAGCGGTCGACCGACCGCACCCGCCCCTTCGCGACCCGCGACTGCACCAGCGCCACGTGGAGCGGCTCGTCGACCGGCACCTCGGCGGCGTACGCCGCGGCACCCGTCACCTTGGCGCGGCCCTCGAGCCGCGGGACGCCCTGACCGACGGCCGTGCTGGTCATGCCGACACCTCCCGTGCGAGCCCGAGGAGGGTGCGCGCGGTGGCACCCTCGAGCATCGCGAGCTTGTACCGGTTGCCCTCGCCCGCCTCCGCGGCCTCGAGCTCGTACCGCACCGCGGCGCGGACGGCCGGGCCGGTCACCCGCTGACCGCGCAGCTCGTCCTCGACGACCCTGGCGCGCCAGGGTGCGTGCGCCGCACCGCCCCAGGCGATCCGGACCTCCCGCGCCCGCCCGTCCTCGTCGAGGTCGAGCACCGCGGCGACCGAGACCAGCGCGAACGCGTAGGACGCCCGGTCGCGCACCTTGGTGTACGTCGAGCGGGCACCGCGCGGCAGCGACGCCACCTCGACGGCCGTGACCAGCTCGCCGTGCGCCAGCGTGGTGTCGCGCTCGGGCTCGTCGCCGGGCAGGCGGTGCAGGTCGGCGTACGGCAGGCGCCGCTCGCCGTCGGGGCCGAGCACGACGACCTCGGCGTCGAGCACGGCGAGCGCCACCGCCAGGTCGGACGGGTGCACCGCGACGCAGCGGTCGGAGGCGCCCAGCACCGCGTTGTACCGCTCGTACCCGCCGACGGCGGAGCAGCCGGACCCCGGTTCGCGCTTGTTGCAGGGCGTCGAGACGTCCTGGAAGTACACGCACCTCGTGCGCTGCAGCAGGTTGCCGGCCGTCGTCGCCTGGTGCCGGATCTGCCCCGAGGCGCCCGACAGCAGCGCCCGGGCGAGCACCTCGTAGCGCTCGCGCACCACGGCGTGGGCGGCCAGGTCGCTGTTGCGCACCGTGGCGCCGATGCGCAGGCCGCCGTCGGTGCCGACCACCTCGTCGAGGGGCAGCCGGCTCACGTCGACCAGCCGGCCGGGACGCGCGACGCCGAGCTTGAGGTGGTCGACCAGGTTGCTGCCGCCCGCCAGGAAGGACGCGTCGGGGTCGCCGGCGACCAGGCGCACCGCCTCGGCGGCGTCGGCGGCCCGCTCCCAGGTGTGCGCCCTCACGAGCGCGCCGCCTCGCGCACCGCGGCCACGATGTTCGCGTAGGCACCGCACCGGCAGAGGTTGCCGCTCATCCGTTCGCGGATCTCGTCGTCGGTGAGCTCGACGTCGGCCGTGAGGTCCTCGCTCACGTGGCTCGGTGCACCCTGCTTGGCCTCCTCGAGCACGCCGACGGCCGAGCACACCTGCCCGGGGGTGCAGTACCCGCACTGGTAGCCGTCCTCGGCGAGGAACGCCTCCTGCACCGGGTGCAGCGCGTCGCCCTCGCCCAGGCCGGCAGCGGTCACGACCTCGGCACCGTCCTGCGCGACCGCCAGGGTCAGGCAGGTGAGGTGCCGCCGTCCGTCGAGCAGCACCGTGCACGAGCCGCACTGCCCGTGGTCGCAGCCGCGCTTGACGCTCGTGACCGCGAGCCGCTCGCGCAGCGCGTCCAGGAGGGTGGTGCGGTGGTCGACGCGCACCCGGCGGGCCTCGCCGTCGACGGTCAGGCTGATCTCGGACTCCACGGGGGCCTCCTCCTCGACGCCGGTCCTGCCAGTCAAGGCGAGCCTGCGGGAGCCTGCAACCGGGTGACGCGCGGACGCCCAGCGTGACCCGTCCGGGCGTCCGGGCGGTCGGGCGCGCAGGGGGTCAGGGACGACCGGGGGCGCGCCGATGGGTCGCACGTGCGGGAGTGGTGGGTCCTCGGGTGGCGTCGTGCCCTGTCCGGCGTGCTCCTCGGCGCGGTCGCGTTCGGCGCGGCAGGTGCGTCCGCCGCCCCCGGCACCCATCGCGGTGACCCCGCCGCGCGTGGTTCCGCCGCCCTCACCTCGCCGTCGGCCACCGCCCTCGACGTCGTCCTGCACGTGCGCGCCCCCCACGCCGACCCCGTGGTCGTGAGCACCCCCGGGGCCGTCGAGGGGTTCGCGGCACCCGCGGCCGTCGTCGCGTCGGCGCTGCCGGCCGGCCTGACCGGCCCGCCCGGGACGTCCGGCCCGCTGGGGGTGCCCGACCGGGTCCTCGCGGCCTACCACCTGGCCGAGACGGTGCTCGCGCAGCGCGCGCCCTCGTGCCACGCGCCGTGGTGGATCCTGGCCGGCATCGGCCGGGTCGAGTCGCACCACGCGGGCAGCGGCCGGGTCGACGCCGCGGGCCGCACCCGGGGCGAGATCCTCGGCCCGCGGCTGGACGGATCGCTCGCCGGGACGCGGGTCGTGCCCGACAGCGACGGCGGCGCCCTCGACCTCGACCCGCAGTTCGACCGCGCCGTCGGGCCGATGCAGTTCCTGCCCGGCACCTGGCGCACCACCGGTGCGGACGCCGACGGCGACCGCCGGGCCGACCCGCACGACGTCGACGACGCCGCCCTGAGCGCCGGCCTCTACCTGTGCCGCGGCGGCACCGACCTGGCCGACGAGGCCCAGGTGCAGCGCGCCCTGCGCCGGTACAACAACTCGCAGGAGTACGTCGACACGGTGCTGGCCTGGGGCACGTCGTACCGCGAGCGCGCCGTGCCGGTGCCGGGTGCGGCCGGCACGATCGCACCCCCGCCGGTCGTGCCGACGCTGCCGACGGTGCCCGCGGGCCCCGTCCTGCCGCTGCCGTCGGTGCCGTCGGTGCCCGCCACGCCGCAGCCGGGGACGACGCCGACCCCGCCCGTCGTGACGCCGTCGCCGTCGCCCGAGCCGGCGCCCTCGCCGTCGCCGGGCACCGACCTCCCGCCCGAGCCCGCACCGGACCCCTCGCCCGCGCCCGTGGAGCCGTCCCTACCCTGACCGGGTGCGCATCGACCTCCACACGCACTCCGTGGCCTCCGACGGCACCCAGGCGCCGGCCGACCTGGTCGCCGAGGCGGCAGCAGTGGGGCTCGACGTCGTCGCGCTGACCGACCACGACTCCACCCGCGGCTGGGACGAGGCGGCGTCGGCCGCCTCGCGGCACGGCATCGCCCTGGTGCGCGGCGCCGAGATCTCCTGCGCCCGCTGGGGTGTCAGCGTGCACCTGCTCTCGTACCTGCACGACCCGAAGGCGCCGGGTCTGCTCGCCGAGACCGAGCGCGCGCGCTCCTCGCGCGAGTCGCGCGCGCGGCGGATGGCCGACCGCCTCGCCCGCGACTACGCGATCAGCTGGGACGACGTGCTCGCGCAGGCCGGCGAGGGCGCGACGATCGGGCGCCCGCACCTGGCCGACGCGCTGGTGGCCAGCGGCGCCTTCCCCGACCGCGACGCCGCGTTCGCGCAGGCGCTGCACCGCAGCTCGCGCTACCACGTGGCCCACTACGCGCCCGACCCCGCGGACGCCGTGCGCCTCGTGCGGGAGGCGGGTGGCGTCCCCGTCCTGGCGCACCCGTTCGCCGACCAGCGCGGCAGCACCCTCGACGAGGAGACCATCGAGGAGCTCGTCGAGGCCGGTCTCGCCGGTCTCGAGGTCGACCACCGCGACCACGACGACCGCGCCCGGGCGCGACTGCGCGCGTTCGCCGCCGCGCACGACCTGCTCGTCACCGGGTCGAGCGACTACCACGGGACGGGCAAGCGGAACCGGTTGGGGGAGAACACGACCCACCCGGACGCGCTCGCCCGCATCGAGGCCGCCGGCGCGCTGCCGGTGCTGCTGCCCTAGGCGGGCGGGTCGAGCTCGAACCAGACCCGCTTGCCGCCGGTGTCGAGCGGGCGCCAGCCCCACGAGCGGGCCAGCACCTGCACCAGGTGCAGGCCGCGGCCGTCCTCGTCGTCGACGCCCGCGTCACGCGCGGCCACGGCGTCGTCGGTGCGGTCGTGCACCTCGACCCGCAGCAGGGTGCCCTGCACCAGCCCGGCCGACAGCCGGATCGGCGCGCCGGCGTGCCGGATCGCGTTGGTGACGAGCTCGCTGGTCAGCAGGATCGCGACGTCGACGTGCTCGCCGCCCCACCCCCACGCGTCGAGGGTGCGCGCGAGCGCCCTGCGGGCACGACTGACCTCGCGGGGCCCCGACCCGAGCTCGGCGATCAGCTCCACGCCGCGATCATCCCACTGCGCGGCACCTGTCCGGGGGATCGGGTCGGGCTGGCACGATGGGCGCCGTGGGCAGGGTGCTGGCGGTCGCGAACCAGAAGGGCGGGGTCGCCAAGACGACCACCGTCGCGGCGCTCGGTGCCGCGCTGGCCGAGCAGGGGCACCGGGTGCTGCTCGTCGACCTCGACGCCCAGGCCTGCCTGACGTTCAGCCTGGGCATCGACCCCGACGAGGTCGAGGCCGGCATGCACGAGGTGCTCCTCGGCACCCTCGCCCCCCACGACGTGGCCGTCGACGTCGAACCCGGTGTGCGTCTGCTGCCCGCCACCATCGACCTGGCCGGCACCGAGGCCCAGCTGCTCGGGCGTCCGGGTCGCGAGTACGTGCTGCGCACCGCGCTCGAGACCGTGCGCGACGAGGTCGACGTCGTGCTGCTCGACTGCTCGCCCTCGCTCGGGGTGCTGACCCTGGCCGCGCTCACCGCCGCCGACGACGTGCTGGTGCCGCTGCAGTGCGAGATGCTCAGCCACCGCGGCGTCGGGCAGCTGCTCGACACCGTCGCCGACGTCACCCGCATCCTCAACCCGCGGCTGCGGGTGCTCGGGATCCTCCCCACCATGTACGACGCCCGCACCTCGCACGCGCGGGCCGTGCTGGCCGACGTGGGGGAGCGGTACGGGGTGCCGGTGCTCGAGCCGCCGATCCCGCGGTCGGTGAGGTTCGCCGAGGCGCCCGCGGTGGGCCGGTCGGTGCTGCGGACGGCGCGCAGCTCGCCCGGCGCCCGCGCCTACCGCGAAGTCGCCGCGGCGCTCGCGGCTCAGTGGGGGCTCGGCGCGGCGTCCTGAGCGGTCGCGAGCGAGCGCTCGGCCTCCTGCTCCACGACAGCGGGTGGCCCGTCGACCAGCGACCACCCCGCCCGCACGCCGACCCCGACGGCCGCGGCCGACCGCACGAGCCGGTCGGCCACCGCCGCCGCGCTCGCGGCGGTCCCGGTCGCGAGCAGCACCGCCACCCGCGCACCGTCGCCGCCCGCCGTGCGGTAGAGGGCGTCGCCGTGCCGCAGCTGGCCGTTGACCGCCTCGGCCAGCGTCGCCACGACGCCCGGGTCGTCGAGCGGGCCGGTGAAGGCGAGCAGCAGGTGGGTGCGGCTCACCTCGCCGCTGCGGATGGCGTCGATGCAGGCGTCGGTGAGGTCGTCGCGCAGCTGCTCGGGGGTGCCGAGCCGGGACAGCACCTCGTCGCGCCGCTCGGCCAGCTCGGCGGCGAGCCGGGCGGTGAGCAGGTTGCCCGCCGCGACGGAGACGAACAGCTCGAGGGCCGCCGCGACCGACGGGTCGGGCCGCACCGGCTCCTCGCCGAGGCACAGCAGCACGCCGCCGACCTGGCCGCTGGTCACCAGGGCGAGGGCGTGCACGGCGCGCACGCCGGCGTCGAGCAGGAAGCGCAGGTCGTCGCCGTCAGCCGGGCCCGGGGCGAGCAGCAGGGTGGTGGCGGGCCCGACCCGGTCGCAGACCCGGGCCAGCTGCTCCGGCGTCCAGGCCAGGGCCGGCGCGGCGAGCGGACCGGTGGCGGCCGACACCAGCCAGCCGCCGTCGGGCAGGTGCCGCACGAGCACGGCGCTGGCGCAGCGCGACAGCTCCGCGGCGCCCTCGACCACCACCCGCCGCAGCCGCTCGCGGTCCCCGTCGGCGCGCAGCTCCACCGCCAGGGCGGCCAGGCGCTGGGTGGGGGTCGCGGGCAGCCCGCCGAGCGCG
>NZ_BAAHAF010000196.1:0-10474 GCF_054777815.1 Angustibacter speluncae
CGGGCGCGCGGCGCACCCACCGCCTCGGTGCTGCGCGCGTGCCGCGCGGGCCTGGACGACCTCGACGGCCACCGTGCGACGCTCGCCTCGACCGAGCTGCGGGCGCTCGCGTCGGGCCACGGGGTCGAGCTCGCCCTGGTCGGCCTGCGCGCGCTGCTTCCGGACGCGTCGCCCGTCCGCGTCCTGGGGTGGCTCGAGCTGGTGCGCGCCGCAGCGTTGAGCCGCGTCGCGCGCGTGGCACCGGACGCGGGGGCGTTCGACCGGTTGCGCGCCCTGCACGCCGACCTCGACGCGGCCCGGGAGGCGGGTGCGGCCGACCGGGCCGACCGGCTCCTGGCGCGACTGACCCAGGAGGAGCAGCGGCTGCGCGAGGACGCCTGGGCCGCACCGGGTTCGGTGGACCCGGCCGCGCGCGTGCCTCCTGCGGTGCTGCGTCAGGCGCTGGGGGCCCGCACGCTGGTCGAGCTGGCCGAGCTCGACGGCGACCTGCTGGCGGTCGTCGTGTCGTCGTCCGGCGCGCGCCTCGTCCGGCTCGGACCGGCGGCCGACGCGCAGCGCCTCGTGCACGCGGTGCAGTTCGCCCTGCGCCGGCTCGCGGCCGGCGGCGGTGCGTCGGCACCGGCGGTGGCCGCGACCGTGCACCGGGGCTTCGACCGGCTCCGGACGCTGCTCGTGGACCCCCTGGGGGTCGCGCCGACCGCGCCGCTCGTCGTGGCGCCGGTCGGTGCGCTGCAGCGCGTCCCGTGGTCGGCGCTGCACGAGGGGCCGGTGTCGGTCACCCCGTCGGCGTCGCTGTGGGCGCGCACCGCCCGCCCGTCGGCCCGCCCCCCGGACCGGACCGGCGCGACGCTGCTCGTCGCCGGTCCCGGGCTGCCCGGCAGCCACGACGAGGTCGGGCGCCTCGCCGGCCTGCACCCCGGCGCCACCGTGCTGCGCGACCCCGCCACGGTGCCTGCCGTCCTCGACGCGTTCGCCGGCGCCGGTGTGGCGCACCTGTCGTGCCACGCCCACGTCCGCAGCGACAGCCCGCTGTTCACCTCGCTCGTCATGGACGACGGACCGCTCACGCTGCACGAGCTGCTGGCCACCGCCGCCGGTCGCGGCGTCCCCGAGGTCGTCGTCCTCGCCTCGTGCGAGTCGGGCGTCGAGGCGGCGGCGCCGGGCGACGAGCCGCTGGGGTTCGTCAGCACGCTGCTCGCGCACGGCAGCCGGGGCGTGGTGGCGAGCTCGGTGCTGGTGCCCGACGACGCGGCCGTCCCGCTCATGGTCGGGCTGCACGCCGGCCTGGTCGAGGGGCGCACCGCGTCCGACGCGCTGCACGCGGCGCGCGCCGACCTCGACCGCGACGACCCCCGCACCCTGGTGGCGTGGTGCGCCTTCTCGGCCTACGGCGCGGGCTGAGCCACCCGGTCGGAGGTCGTCAGACGACCCCGGCGCGCACCGCGACCGCGACCGCGTGGGTGCGGTTGCGCAGCCCGTTGCGGGTGGTGAGCTCGTAGAGGACGTTCTTGATCGTGCGCTCGCTGTAGCAGAGCGCCTTGGCCACCTCGCGGGTGGACAGGCCCTGCGCGAGGAGCCGCAGGACGGCCAGCTCGCGCTCGGACCACACGGGCGACGCCGGCACCACGGACAACCCGGTGCCGAGCGGGGCGAGAGGAGTCGTGCTGATGGTCATCTCGGTCACTTCCTCACGTGGAACGAGACCTCGGTCAGGCTGGCGTCCTGCCCTTCCTGACCTGGGTACACGTCGACGATCGTCATGGTCAACAGGGTCACCGCGGACGCGGTGAGGTCGTGGCTGCGGAAGTCCGCGGTGTCCTCCAGCTCCAACCGGGTCGAAGTGGACGCACCGGACACGTCGACGGTGTCGACCTGCAGGGTGCGCACCCGCGGTTGCCGCGCGAACTCGGTGTCGGTCGCGCCGTTGTGCACGCCGACGGCCGCGAGGTCGGTGGGAGAGGCGAACTCGACGGTCAGCGTCGCCCCGATGCCGGGGCCCTCGAGACCCTCGGACCAGTAGGACGAGCTGTTGGCGTCGACCGCCGCGAGCGGTGGGTGCGCCTGCACGACCGGGTCGGACGTCGCCCTGGCCGGGGTCACCGCGACCAGGTCGGGCGAGAACCGCAGCCGCAGGCTGTCGTAGGTGTCGAAGGCCCAGGCCGTGGCGGTCGCCCGCATCGGTGAGAGCCCGAACCCCAGCAGCGACAACGCCATCAGCGGGATCGCGAGCTTGCCGAGGCTGATCCGGGTGGGCATCCGCAGCCGCCGGCGGCTGCGGCGCTGGTGCATCGCGTGCCGAGTCCAGGACGACGGCCGCTCCCCCGCCGCCCGTGCCCGAGCCGCGCGGCGGCCGCCGGGCCACCACGGCCGGACCCAGCGGTCGAACCACCCCGTCCGGGGAACCGCCGCGTCGGCGAGCGGCGCGCCGCACGCCCGGCAGTAGAACCGGCCCGTGGCGTTGCCGGAGCCGCACGCGCCGCAGAAGTGGTCGGACGGCCCGTCCGGCACGGCCCGTCGCGGACCCGGGCGCGCGGCCTCGGCCTGGGGCGCCCGGGGCTGCGACCCGAGGGCCGGTCCCGTCGCGGGGGGCACGTGCTGCGTCGGCACCAGCGGCTGCGGCTCCACGGCGACGACCGGGGCAGGTGCCGGCGCGCTCGCCGTCCGGGTGCCGGCGTGGGCCGCGGTGGCGACCGGGACGGCCGTCGTGCCCGGCGCGGGTGCCCCCTCCCACTCCAGGAACGCGCTGCACGAGCCGCAGAACGTGTCGCCGGTCTCGTTGGCGCTGCCGCACGAGGTGCAGGTGATGGTCATGTCGGGTCTCCTCCCCGCAGGTCGGCGGTGATCGGGTGGGTCGGTGGGTCGGCGTCGGGGGCCGGTGGCTGCCGCGGGACGAGCTCGTCGGACGACCCGCCGTGGAAGGCGATCGCCACCCGCAGGTGGGCGGGCGTCGCGCGCCGCACCAGGCGGCGCACCAGGACGTGGTCGCACGGGCCGTGCACGTGCACCTCGACCTCGCCCGGAGACACCGTGCCGGCCGGCGCGGTGGTGGCGCCGCCCGCCGTGGTCGAGGTGACCACCCAGCCCCCGTCGCGCACCTCGACGTCGGCGCCGCACAGCCGGCCGACCTCCTCGGCCAGGGCGGCGACGGTCCCGCGGCGCGCCCCCAGGTCGGCCGCGACCGGCAGCAGGGAGCGCAGCGCCTCCTCGCGGGCCCGGTCGTCGCGGTCGTCCGGCGGTGCGCACACCCAGTGCCCCAGCCAGTCGAGGAAGTCGGCGGGCGCGGTCGCGGGGTCGAGGTAGGCGGGCAGGTTGTCGTAGGCGACGAGCGCCGCCGAGAGCACGTCGTCGAGCGCGTCGGTGAACCGCCGCGCGTAGTCGTCCGACGCCACCACCGCGGGCAGCGCGCGCGCGACGGGCACGGGCGTCGGCTGGGGGGTCAGTCCTCGCACGGCGTCACCCGCACCTGGTGGTCGTAGCCGAAGACGAGCGCGGCCGGCTCGATCGGGAGGGTGCGGGTGGCCTCCTCGCGCCGGCCTGTCACCGGGTCGGCCGGGAACAGGCGCACGTCCTCGACGACGTCGACACCCCGCACGCGCTGGAGCACCGCGTACACCTCGCCGTACTGCACCGGGCGGCCGAACGGCCAGCCGCGACCGTCGGTCCCGCCGTGCACGGGGTCGTGGTGCCGGTACAGCGCCTCGACGGCGGCGGCCCGCACCGCCTGCGGCGCGTACCCCGGGAGCGACCGCAGGTGCGCGACGACCGTCAGCCCCCGGTACGTCGGCGGCTCCACCACGACCCGCGCCCCGATGACGCGGCGGCGCTCCAGCGCGTCGGCGACGCGGTCGAGCGTGTCCTCGTCGGGCTGCAGGTCCTCGAACGGCCGGCGCGAGCCGCCGTCGCCGGTGGCCGGCACCAGGAGCACGTGCACCGTGCCGTCTTCGTCCGGGACGCAGCGCACGCGGGCGACCTCGGGGGCCGCCGCCAGCGAGATCTGCTCGTAGTCCTCGGGAGTCACGGCGCGGTGGGTGCCGCGCAGCTCGAGCGGACCGCGCACCCGCGCGTTGTCGAGGGTCTCGCAGTCGCGCCCGCCGCGGGCCGCGACCCGGTTGCCGACCCGCGACACGTACGGGATGGACGAGCGGAGCACCTCGAGCGCGTGGGCGCTCACGTTGCCGCCCGCCCCTCCGCCGCAGCGGTACTCGCGCACCCGGACGGTGGCGCCCCGCGCGGGGACGGCGCCGTACTGGCGCAGCCGCCCGTCCTCGAGCCGCACGCACGGACCGAACTCCACGGTGCCCGCGACCGGGTCGAGCACGACGTGCCGGTCGTCCGGACCGCTGTCGGCGAAGGAGTGCACCCGGGTCCAGGACTGCCAGCCCTCGTCCTCGTCGGACACCTCCACCACGAGGGGGTCGTCGGTCGGCAGGACGGGGGTGGCAGCGACCGCGAACCGGCCGCCGGGGATCCCCTCCGCGGTGCCCAGGACCTCGTGGCGCACCAGCCGGGCGTTCACCGCGCCGACCGTGCCGCCGACGGTGAACGCGGTCGCGTCGCGCAGGCGGGGCGAGGCCGTGTACCGCGGTGCGCCGTCGGCGCGGTCGACGACCCGGGCGCGCAGCCACCCGGCGCGCAGGCCGGCGACCACCGACGCGGTGTGGTCGGCGGGCAGGTGCAGCACGACGTCGCCGGCGCGGTTCAGGGCGCGCGTGCCGTCGCGCTCGACGTCGCACGCCACCCAGCCGTCCGCCGTCCAGGCCTCCCAGACGAGCGGGGGCCGGTCAGGGTCGATGCCGAAACCGTCCACGTGGCAGTCGATCCGCAGCGCCACCGCGCACGACGGCGCGGCGTCGGTGAGCCCGAACAGCAGGGTCTCCCCGGTCTCGGGCACCTCCGAGAAGCAGCGCACCCAGGGACCGCCGCCGAGCTCCTGGCTGTGGTCGGCCCCGCGACCGCGCACGTCGACCGTGCGCAGGCCGACGAGGTGCACCGGCACGATCTCCAGGTCGCCGGTGGTGCCGAACACGACCGGCTCCGCCTCGGGCGCGCGTCGCGTGGCCACCTCGGTGCCGGCGGGCACGCGGACGACGTCGCGGCGGGGGGCCGACAACCAGAACGTGACGGGCGTCCTGGCCGCGCTGGCCGGGAACAGCCGGACGCCGATGAGCTCCAGGAACTTCACGTAGTGCAGGTCGGGCACGCGGTTCAGCCGGTAGACGACCTGGTCGGCCACCGCCGCGAACGCCTCGATCAGCGTGACGCCGGGGTCGGAGACGTTGTGGTCGGTCCACTCGGGGCAGCGTCGCTGCACCATCCGCTTCGCGTCGTCCACGAAGTCCTGGAAGCGGCGGTCGTCGAGGTTGGGGACGGGCAGGGCCATGGTCAGGTCCCCTCTCACTCGTGCTCGGGGATGGAGTAGAACGGGAAGACCAGGTTGCGCTGGTCGTTGGTCGACCGGATCACGTACGCGACGTCGACCAGCAGGGTCGAGGGCGACACCGGGTCGGGGCGCACGTCGACGTGGGAGACCTCGATGCGGGGCACCCAGTGGGTGAGCGCGCGCTCGACCTCGGACGCGACCGAGCCGCACAGCGTGTCGTCGACCGTCTCGAACACCAGGTCGTGGATGCCGCAACCGAACTCGGGCCGCATCGGCCGCTCCCCGGGCGCGGTGCCGAGCACCAGGAGCATCGCCTGCTCCACGTTCGCGCTGCCGCTCACCATGGCGGTGCCGCCCGCGGGCGTGACGCCCATCGGGAAGGCGAACCCGGTGCCGACGAAGTCGGTGGTGACCACGTCAGCCCCCCACCAGCACGGTCGCGGCGGTGCCGACCAGCGTCGCGCCCGGCAGGCCGCAGGCGGTGCAGGCGTCGCCGGAGCGGGCCAGCGGCGTACCTCCCGCGAGCACCGTCGCGCTCCCCTGCACGACCACGCCGGTCTGCGTCGGCGGGGCGAGGAACGGGTCGCTCGGGTGCAGGCCGACGTGCGGCGGCGTGCAGGTGCCCTGGGCGCCGACGACGACCACCGGGGTGCCGCCGACCTGCACGCTGGCGCAGGTCCCGGTCGTCACCGGCGCCGAGAACGGCATCGGCGGACCCGGTTGCGGCGCACCGGACGCCGGGTTCGGCACCAGGTGGATCGCGCAGGTCGCCGTCACCTTGTCGCCGAGGACCGCTGCGGGCGAACCCATGTCGTGGCTCCTTCTGCTGTCGTCGTGGGTGTGGTCAGTTGAGCTTGATCAGGCCGCCGGAGACCTCGACCTGGGGTCCGCCGTCGATGCTCACGCCGGAGCCGCCCTTGAGGGTGAGCGAGGTGCCGGCCTCGAGCGAGATCGAGCCGTCGCTGGTGACGGTCACCTCGCTCGACCCGGTGATGCTCACCGCACCGGACGAGCTGATCGTGATCGTGGTGTCCGACTGCTTCAGCGCGATCCGCAACGAGTCGTCGCCGCTCACCAGCGCCGCGCCGCTCTTCGCGTCGTCGTCGAGGAAGACCAGGCGGTGGCCCGCCCGGGAGACGAAGCCGCGCCGCCGGACCGCACCGGTCGAGCGGTCGACGAGGTCGTCGCCGAGCCGCGGCAGGTCGACGCCGTTGTAGAGGCCACCCACGACGTACGGGCGGCGCGTGTCGCCGTGCTCGAAGGCCACCAGCACCTCGTCACCCACCTCGGGGAGCCAGACGGCCCCGCGGCGGTCGCCGGCACCCAGCTGGGCGAGCCGGGCCCACCACGACTCGTAGTCGTCGGCGAGCCACGGGAAGGTCACCTTCACCCGTCCCGCGCCGTCGGGGTCGTCGACGTCGGTGACGACCGCCGGCACCACGCCCGGCACCGTCGCGCCGGGTGTCGCTCCCCCGGTGAGGCGCAGCAGCGACCGGTCGTGGCGTCCGCTGATCCCGAGGTGGGTGCGGTAGCCGCGGGAGTCGTGCACGTGCCGGGCCGAGGTGAGGGTGTAGCGGCCGTCGAAGGGCCACCCCGCGTGCCCGATCGAGACCGCGCAACCCGCTCGCAGCCGCGGGTCGCCCAGCGCCACGCCCTCGGCCTCGGCGTGCACGCTCGCCAGGCTCTCGGCCAGGGCTCCGGCGACGGCGTCCGCCTCGCCCTGGTCGGCGATCGGGCGGGTCACGCTGACGTGGCCGGCCGACCCGAACGCACCGGACAGCTCGGACGGCGAGATCGCCACGGCGGCGGCGACCGTCGCCGCCCGTGCCCGCCCCACGACGGCCTGCTTCGAGCGGGGGTCCCAGCCGCGCACCACGACGTCGTCGACCTGGGCACCGGCGGTGACCCGCGGCCGGAAGGCGAGCAGGTTGCTGCCGACCTTCAGCTGCAGCGGCGCGGCCTGCTCGTCGAGCGCGCGCGACGGGTCGGGGGCCTCCTCGGCCCCCGTCGGCCGGCGCCACTGCAGCCGGCCGTCCTCGACCGTGAGCTCGTGCCCGGTCTCGCGCGCCCGCGCGGTGAGGAACTCCCAGTCGGTGGTGTTCACCTGCGACACGTGGTCGTGCGTCGGGCCTCCCGCCGCGACCGTGCCGAGCGGGACGCCGGCGCGACCGGCGACGCGGCGCACCAGGTCGGCGTCGGTGACGTCGTTGTACGTGGCGGTGCGACGGCCCCGGCCCAGGCGGTGCGACACGTCGTACCCGCGCAGGACGGCGGTCGAGCCGTGCTCGTCGAGCTCGCGCTCCAGCGAGGTGATCTCGGCCTGCACGAGCCGGGTCTGCGTCCCGTCGCCGAGCCGCGTGGTGCCGATCTCGCAGGTGCTGCCGATCCGCACCCCGAGGGTGCGCAGCAGGTCGTGGCCGGGGTCGACGAAGGTCACCTGCAGCATGTCGGGCTGGTGCAGCCGGGTGTCGACGACGACCTCCAGCACCTTGGCGGCGAGCTCCTCGCGCAGCGGGGTGCCGTCGATCGTCACCACCGGGCGCGTGCCGTACGAGCGGATCTCAGCCACGGCCGGCCCTCACGGCCTCGCGGGCGTCCGCGATCGGGGGCAGCAGCAGCGCGGTGCCCCGCGGCACCCGGCCCGGGTCGTCGATGCCGTTCGCGTCGGCGACCGCCCGCCACAGACCCGGGTCGCCGTACTCGCGCTGGGCGACGGCCGCCAGGTCGTCGGCGCCGGCCACGACCGCCCGCTTGCGACCCACGGGGCCGCCCGAGGTCGGGTTCGTGCGTCCGGGCTCGAGGGTGTGCTCGGTCATCCGCAGGTTCACCTTGGCCCGCACCGGCGTGCCGTCGGGCGCGAACATCGTGTGGTCGACCTTGAGCCGGTCGATGTGCAGCGGCCCCCACGAGCGCCCGCCCCACTCCAGCACCAGCAGCGGGGGGGACGGGACGTCGGCCTCGCGCGACGTCGCGGTCGAGCGCGTCCAGGTCACCAGCTGCACCAGCGCGTCCGGCACGCTGCGGCCCGGGTCGTCGACGGAGTCCAGGACGATGTCCATGATGTAGGTGACGGGCTTGGCGCCGGTGAACTCCGGTTCGGGCGAGTTCTTCGCGCCGCGGGTGGGTCGGCGCTGCCAGGTCGCGCCCGTCCGCATCGTCAGCGTGGCGGGGTTGTAGTGCAGCGGGAGCGGCTTGCCGCCGTCGCCGCCCTGCGGGACCAGCCTCGCCCGCACCAGCGCCCCGCCGCTCACGACCCGCTCATCACGAAGCCGTTGTGCGCCAGCTCGATCGTCTCCTCCGCGGCGGCGCTGGTGGCAGACGCGAGCCGCGGACCGGTGTAGCGCACCGGCCACACGCCCTCGAGGTCCCACCGGGCGACGACCTTGCCGTTGCCGTCGTGCACCAGGACCGACGCCGTGGTGCGCGACAGGGTGCGGCGCACCTCGCTGAACCAGGTGGCCAGCTTCGCGCTGTCCTCGTCGACGGGTCGGGTGATCCGCACGTTCGCGTAGGTGACGCCGGCGGGCAGCTTGTGGGCGTGCTCGCTGTTGCCGCCCTCCTTGAACTCGTGCACCTCGTAGTGCGCGTCGAGCCCCTGGCAGGCGGTCACGTGGTGCAGCGTCAGCGCGCCGATCTTCGCGGAGAAGCGCAGCGCCAGCGCGGGCTCGTGCGGTGTGGCCATGCACACAAGAGCGCTGCGCGGCTGCACAGATACACCCTGCTGCGGGCGGGTGCCGCCGGCTCAGTCGGCCAGCAGCGCGGCGCGCTCCCGCTCGACCAGCAGCTCGCGCCGCAGCCGACGCACGACCTGGTCGTAGACCGCTGCGGCAGAGGCGTCCTCGACGTCGTCGTCGAGGTCGTCGTGATCGAGGTCGTCGAGGTCGTCGCGGCCCCGTGGCGAGCGCCCGTGCTCGTCGGGGGTCGCCCACCACGGGACGTCCGGCTCGGGCGCGTGCGCCGCGTCCTGCAGCCGGGGCGCGGCAACCTGCGTGTCGTCGTCGCGCGGACGCAGCAGCTCCAGGACCGCCGTGACGTCCGGACGCTCCGGTGCACCGGCGTCGACGACAGGGTCGGGCAGGTGTGCGGTGTCCCGCCGACCGGCTGGGACCTCGGGTGCGTCGTCGGTGCCGAGGCGCAGCACGTCGCCGGGCTCCTCCACCTGGACGTCGGGTGCCCGCACGTCGTCGGGCACGGCGGCCGAGGCCGCCGCGACGAAGGCCGCGAGCCCCTGCACCGGTCCGGCCCGCTCGGTGCGGTCGGCGGGGCCGTGGGACGTGGTCGACGACCCGTCGCGCGGCTGGTCGGACGCCCGCAGCGGCGCCCCGACCCGCAGCACCCGCCGGACCGGCATCGTCGCAGCTGCCGGGGCCGCCCGCGGCGGTCCGACCGGCGTCGAGGTCGGCGCGTCGACCCCGGCCGGCTCGGCGCCGTCCGGCTCGGACCGAGGCAGGTCGGCGGTGCGGGGTCCGGGCGTCCTCTGCTGGGACCCCGGGAGCGCGGGCGCGGGGAGCGCGGGCGCCGGGAGCTCGGGCGCCGGGAGCTCGGGCGCGTGGGTTGCGTCCCGCCGCTGACCGCGAATCGTCCGACTTCCGGCCTCCGCGACCCCCTCCCGACGCCGGATGTCGGACGATCCGGCGTGGTGGGGTGGGGCGCCGCGGTCTCGCCCGGAGTCTCGCGCGATGGGGTGACGCAGGTCGGCGAGCGGCCCGTCGGCGAGCGGCTGGGGCTCCGCGGCCGGCTCGTCGAGCGCCTCGAGGGCGGGCACTGGGTCGGGCTCGGGGTCGGTCTCGGGCCCGGGCTCGTGGGCGGCGCCGTCAGCGGGAGCGTCGGCGAGTGCGTCGGCGGGCTCGTCCTGGTCCGGCTCGTCGGCGGGCTGGTCGCTCGGCTCGGCGTCGGCGGCCGGGGCCAGCGGCCACGGGACGCGCCTCGGGCGGGCGGGTGGCAGCGGCGTGACCGGCTCGGGTGCCGACGTGGCGACGGCGGGCGGCTGCTGGGCGGTGGTCCGCGCGGCGGGCTGCGGCGGCGCCGTCGGCTCGGTCTGCGGTTCCGCCGGTGCCAGCGTCCCGGAGCGGAACCAGTCCGGGACGCCGGAGG
>NZ_BAAHAF010000197.1:0-2914 GCF_054777815.1 Angustibacter speluncae
CGCGGCGCGGGGCGCACAGGGGTGGGGGCGCCCGACGGGGCGGCCGGGGCGGCCACCTCGGGCGTGCTGGTGGGAGCCTGCGCAGCAGGCGCCGGCGCCGCAGGCGTCTGCGCGACGGGCGCGGGAGCCTCCGGCGCGGGGGCGGCCTTCTTCGCCGCCGGCTTGGGGGCCGCCTTCTTCGCGGCCGGGGCGTCGCCGCCGGACGCCGGGAAGGCGTCTCGCAGCCTGCGCACCACGGGCGCCTCGATGGTCGACGACGCCGACCTCGTGTACTCGCCCATCTCGTTGAGCTTGGCCATCACGGCCTTGCTCTCGACCCCGAGCTCCTTCGCGAGCTCGTAGACCCGGACCTTCGCCAAAGTTCTGTCCTGTTCCCGGTCCGGCTGGGAACAGCGCGGACCGTCGTTAGTGCTGGGGGGCGTTCATTGCTGGGAGCTCATCGGGTGCCCATCAGATGCTGACCCGCTTCCGATCTCGACGGTTGACTGGTTCGTGCTGGTGGTGCTGGGTGGTGCCGGTGGCAGCTGCTCGAGGTGCTCGCGCACCGCCGCGAGGTCGGCCGGGGCCTGCAGGCGCAGGGCCCGGGCGAACGCCCGGCGGCGCACGGCCTGGTCCAGGCACCCGAGGTCGGGGTGCACCCACGCACCGCGTCCGGGGAGCCGGGTCCGGGGGTCGGGGACGAGCGTGCCGTCCCCGGCCGCCACCACGCGCAGCAACCGCGACCGGTCGGCCTTCCGACGGCACCCCACGCACGTGCGCTGCGGCACGTGGGGCGTGAGGGGCTGCCGGACGTCCGGCCCGGTCCCCACCACTCTACCCCTCCTGCGCCTCGGGGTCCGAACCGGCGGACCCCGGACCGACAGCGGCCTCGGCGTCCGAGCGGATGTCGATCCGCCAGCCGGTCAGCTTGGCGGCCAGGCGGGCGTTCTGCCCCTCCTTGCCGATGGCGAGCGAGAGCTGGTAGTCGGGCACGACCACCCGGGCCGCGCGCGCCTCGGCGTCGACGACCCGGACGCTGGTGACCCGCGCCGGCGACAGCGCGTGCCCGACGAACACCGCCGGGTCGTCGCTGTGGTCGACGATGTCGATCTTCTCGCCGTGCAGCTCGGTCATCACCGCGCGCACCCGCTGGCCCATCGGCCCGATGCAGGCGCCCTTGGCGTTCACGCCGGGGACGGTCGAGCGCACCGCCATCTTCGTGCGGTGCCCCGCCTCGCGGGCGAGCGCGACGATCTCGACGGTGCCGTCGGCGACCTCGGGCACCTCGAGCTCGACGAGCCGGCGCACCAGGTTCGGGTGCGTGCGGCTCACCGTGACCGACGGGCCCTTCATGCCCTTGCGGACGGCGACCACGAGCGCGCGGATGCGGGCGCCGTGCTCGTAGCGCTCCCCCGGCACCTGCTCCTGCGGCGGCAGCACGGCCTCGACCGTGCCGAGGTCGATCTGCACCATCCGGCGGTCGTGGCCCTGCTGGATCACGCCGGACACGATCGCGCCCTCGCGGTCGCGGAACTCGCCGAGCACCTGCTCGTCCTCGACGTCGCGCAGCCGCTGGATGATGACCTGCTTGGCCGTGGTGGCCGCGATCCGGCCGAACCCGCTCGGGGTGTCGTCGTACTCGCGCAGCACCTGGCCGTCGTCGCCGGTCTCGGCGGCCCACACCACGACGTGCCCGCTCTTGCGGTCGAGCTCGACCCGGGCGTGCTCCACCGCGCCGGGCGTGCGGTGGTACGCCACCAGCAGCGCGGCCTCGATCGCGGGGACGAGCACGTCGAAGGGCACGTCCTTCTCGCGCTCGAGCATCCGCAGGGCGGTCATGTCGATGTCCACGTCAGTCCTCCTCGTCCCCGTCGTCCTGCCCGTCGTCCTGCCCGTCGTCCTGCCCGTCGTCCTGGCCCTTGCGGCTGAACTCGACCTGCACGCGGCCGGTGCCCAGCTCGTCCCAGCCGACGGTGCGCGGCGCGCCGTCGACGTCCAGCACCACGCCGTCGTCGCCCACCTCGGCCACCCGCCCGGTCAGCTCGGCGCCGGCGACCTGGACGGCGACGAGCCGGGTGCGGGCGCGCGACCAGTGCCGGCGCTCGGTCAGCGGCCGGTCGACGCCGGGGGTGCCCACCTCGAGCACGTACGGGGCGCCGCCGAGCAGGTCGGTGGCGTCGAGCGCGTCCGACACCGCCCGCGAGACGTCGGCGACCGCGTCGAGGTCGACGCCGCCGACGGCGTCGTCCGGCAGGTCGACGACCACCCGCACGACGCGGCGCTTGCCGGCCGGGGTGACGGTGACGTCCTCGAGCACCAGACCGGACGCCTCGACCACCGGCCGGAGCAGGGAGGCCATCTCGTCGGTGGCGCCACCGGAACGCGCTGCCGGAGCCATCGGTACCTCCCTGCTGTGGTGTTGTGGGGCTCCGACCCTACCCCCGACCGCGTGCGAGGATCGCCGCGTGCCCCCTGCTGCGTCGACGCCCGGCCCGGCGGTCGGCCCGACCCGCCGCGCGCTGCTCGGCGCGGCGCTGCTCGTCCCGCTCGCGGGGTGCGGGATCCGCTGGGACGACGTGCGCCTCGACGACGTCGCCACCCCGGCGCCGCCCGCGCTGGGCGACGACGACCTCGCCCGGTTCGAGGCCGTGTCGCTCGTCACGGCGCTGCGCGAGGCGGCGGGCGCGCTCGACGTCCCGGCGGCGGTCGCGGCGGTCGGGGTGCACGAGCGGCACCTCGAGGCCCTCGGTCCGCTCCCGGGACCGGTGCCTACCCCGTCGTCGACGCCGAGCGGCTGGCCGACCACGTCGGCGACCGCGCCCCCGCCGGCCGACGCGGCCGCGCTCGGGGTGCTCGAGCAGGACGCCGCGGCGCGGCTGCTCGAGCTGGCCTGCGGCGAGGCCAGCACCGTCGGCGGGCCGCTCGCGCGGCTGCT
>NZ_BAAHAF010000198.1:0-7727 GCF_054777815.1 Angustibacter speluncae
GCCGGCCCCGGCGGCCGCGATGACCGCGGCGCCCGCGGCACCGGCCGCCGCGCCGGCCACGCCCCAGCTCCCGTGCGGGTGGGCGCCGGCGCGCAGGCGGGTGGCGCGGCCGAACCGGGCCGCGACCTCGTACGCCACCACCAGGGCGGCCGCGGTGTCGGCGCCGGTCGAGCCGAGGTCGGCCGCCAGCGCCAGGACGGCCGGGAAGCCGTGCGCCGCAGGGTGTCCCGCGGCGTGCTTGCTGCCCTCGTCGAGCTCGAGCCGCACCAGGGCGGTCGCGTTCAGCCAGGCTGCCGCCTCGACCGTCGTGCAGGTGCCGCCGCCGACCAGCGGCGACGGGCCCGCGGACGGGCGCCACGCCCGCACCAGCGCCTGCTGCTCGGGCTGGCGCGCGCCGAGCACCGTGACGCCGAGCAGGTCGAGCAGCACCGGGCCGAGCCGGTCGCGGGTCGGCGCGGGCACGTCGTCCCAGCGCAGGCCCGCGGCCCACGCGCCGAGGTCGTCGGTGGCACGCCGCGCGCGCTCCTGCGCCGTGGCGGTGGCGGTCTCGGTCACTACAGCCCCAGGTAGGCCGCGCGGACGCGGTCGTCCTCGGCGAGCTCGGCCCCGGGGCCGGACAGGACGCAGCTGCCGCTCTCGAGCACGTACGCCCGCTCCGCGAGCCGCAGCGCCTGCGAGGCGTTCTGCTCGACCAGCAGCACCGCGACGCCGCGGTCGCGGATCGCCTTCACGGCGTCGAGCACGGCCCAGGTGAGCTTGGGCGACAGCCCGGTCGACGGCTCGTCGAGCATCAGCAGGCGCGGACGCGCCATCAGGGCACGCCCGATGGCGAGCATCTGCTGCTGGCCGCCGCTGAACGTCTCGGCGAGCTGGCGGCGGCGCTCGGCGAGCACCGGAAACAGGTCGAAGACCTCCGACATCGCGTCCTGCACAGGGCGTTTGCGCTGGGTCCACGCCCCCATCCGCAGGTTCTCCTCGACCGTGAGCGGGCCGAACAGCGCGCGCTCCTCCGGCACGTGCACGAGCCCGCGGCGCACCAGGTCGGCGGTGCGCACGCCGTCGACGCGGTCGCCGTCGAAGGTGATGGAGCCGGACGTGGGTCGGACGACGCCCGAGATCGTGCGCAGGGTCGTGGTCTTGCCGGCGCCGTTGCCGCCGACCAGCGCGACGATCTCGCCGGCGCCGACCTCGAGGTCGAGCTCGTGCAGGATCTGCAGGCCGTGGTAGCCCGAGCAGACCGACTCAAGACGCAGCACCGGTGGGCTCCTCCCCGAGGTAGGCCTCGATCACGCGCGGGTCGGACGTGACCTCCTGCGGCGAGCCGCTGGTGAGCACGCGGCCCTGGTCGAGCACGAGCACGGTGTCGGACAGCCGCATCACCGCGGCCATGATGTGCTCGACGAAGACGAGGGTGACGCCGTCGTCGCTGCGCAGCTGCTCGAGCAGCTCCATCACCGGTGCCCGCTCGGCCGGCACCAGGCCCGCGAGCACCTCGTCGAGCAGCAGGACGCGCGGCCGGGTGGCCAGGGCGCGGGCGAGCTCGAGCCGCTTCAGCCCGGCGGTCGGCAGGCCGTCGCTGCGCGCGTCGCGCCAGCGGCCGAGGCCGACCCGCTCGATGACGTCGCCCGCGCGCCGGTCGGCGTCGCGGCGCCCCACGCCCGCGGCCATGGCGGCCACCGCGACGTTCTCGAGCACGCTCATCGTCCCGAAGGGCTTCATCAGCTGGAACGTGCGCGACATCCCGGCGTGCGCGATCCGGTGGGGCGGGTGCCCGGTGACGTCCTTGCCGTCGAGCTCGACGGTGCCGGCGTCCGGGGCGATCGCGCCGGCCACCACGTTGAACAGCGTGGTCTTGCCGGCGCCGTTCGGGCCGATGATGCCCTGGATGGTGCCCTCGGCGACCTCGAACGAGACGTCGTCGACGGCCTTGAGGCCTCGGAAGGAGCGGCTGACGCCGCGGACGCGCAGCAGGCTCACCGTCGCCGCCACCTCTCGCGCAGGGCCCCGTACACGCCCTGCGGCAGCACGAGGACGATGACGATGAGCAGGATCGCGTACATGACGACGTCGAGACCCGCTCTGCCCTGGAGGAAGTCGAGGAACTCCGGGGGGTTGCGCAGCAGCGTCGCCGTCACGTCGTTCAGCGGGCCGAGGATGACGGCGCCGATGACCGGTCCCCAGATCGTGCCGACGCCGCCGATGACCGCGGGCAGGATCGCCTGGATGGAGACGCTGGAGCCGAACGCGGTGTCGGGGTCGACGAAGAAGTAGTACTGGACGTAGAACGTGCCGGCGACCGAGGTGATCGCGGCCGACAGCGCCATCGCGGTGAGCTTGGTGCGCATCACCGGGATGCCGACCGCGGCCGCGGCCTCCTCGTCGTCGCGCACGGCGACCGTGAAACGCCCTGCGCGCGAACGCAGGAACAGGATGCTGACGGCCAGGGCCGCCACGGTGAGCGCCAGCGCGACCCAGAAGTACATCGGCGAGCCGGGCGGGAACTGCAGGTAGGCGAGCGACGACTCGGGGCGGATCGGCACGTTGTAGCCGACGGCGCGGTTCACCAGGTCGCTGTTGGTCGCCAGCAGCCGCAGGATCTCGGCGAAGGCGAAGGTCGACAGCGCGAAGTAGGCGCCCTTCAGCTTGTACCGCAGCGTGAGGAAGCCGAGCAGCAGCGCGAACAACGAGGCGCCGACGACGCCGCCGACCATGCCGATCCACGGCGAGACGTCCTTCTCGACCAGCAGCCAGACGCTGACGTAGGCGCCGATGCCGAAGTACGCGGCGTGGCCGAAGCTGAACAGGCCGCCGAAGCCGCTCATCACGTTCCAGCCGATCGCCATGATCGCGAAGACCAGGATGCGCACGGCGACGGCCTCGGAGGCGTCGGGCAGGACGAGGGGCAGCGGCGCCAGCACGACGGCCAGGACGGCGGCCACCAGCAGGTGGCGGTTCCACGCCGGGCGAGGCAGGTCGACCGGCTCGTCGGTGGCGGGGGCGGGGGCGGTGGTGGTCACGTGCGCCTCGCGAACAGGCCCTGCGGCCGGACGAAGAGCACCAGGACGAAGACCAGGAACACCGACAGCAGCGGGCTCTGGCCCGGCAGCAGCAGCGACCCGAGCTGCTCGGTGAGGCCGATGAGCAGGCCGCCCACGAGCGCGCCGACCACGTTGCCCATGCCGCCGAGCACCACGACCACGAAGGCGACGATGTTGAACAGCTCGCCGGTCGTGGGCTCGATCGTCACCAGCGGCGCGACCAGCACGCCGGCGGCGCCGGCGCAGGCGGTGCCGATCGCGAACACCGCCATGTAGATGCGGCGGGTGTCGATGCCGACGTGCTGCGCGCCGGAGTCGTTGGCCGCCACGGCGCGGATGGCCGTGCCGAGCCGGGTGCGCTGCAGCAGCACGTACAGCGCCGCCGCCAGCACCAGCGCGACCCCGAACGCCATGAGCCGCGAACCGGTGGTGACGGCACCGAGGATGCGCACCGGGCCGTCGCCGGGCAGCGTCACCGACTGCGGGTTGGGGCCGAAGAACAGCAGCAGCAGGTTGTCGATGAGCAGCGACAGGCCGAGCGTGATGAGCAGCTGGTTCTCCAGCGGCTTGCCCATCGCGCCCGCCAGCACGAACCGCTGCACCAGCGCCCCGAGCACGAACATGAGCGGGACGGAGACCAGCAGGGCGACGAGCGGGTGCAGCCCGAACCGTCCGGCCATCACGACGGTGACGTAGAGCGCGATCGCGAGGAACGCGCCGTGCGCGAAGTTGACGATGTCGAGGACCCCGAAGATGAGCGTCAGGCCCATCGCGACCAGGCCGTAGACGCCTCCGATCAGCAGGCCGATGACGACCGCCTGGGTCACCACCGTGCCGCTGCCGGAGCGCCAGTAGGCCAGGGCGACGGCGACGACCGCCACGGCGAGCACCACGCCGACGCGCACCAGCGCGCCGTGCGGCACCCGGCGGCGCGCGGGTGCGGCGGCGGCCTCCGCCGGCTCCCCGTCGTGGGGAGCCGGCGAGGTGCCTGCCGGAGCGGGCTTGCTCAGGGGGTCCGTCATCACTGACCCGGGTTCGCGGGGTAGAGCGGCTCCGCCTCGGCGAAGTCCTCCGGGTAGACCTGCACGACCTTGCCGCCCTGCACCTGCATCAGGATCGGTGCGGCGCCCTCGTTCTCGCCGGTCTCGGAGAAGGTGACGTTGCCGGCCTGGGCGATCAGCGAGGGCATGTCGGTCTCGGCGATCGCGTCGCGCAGCGCGGTGGGGTCGGCGCTGCCGGCCCGCTCCAGCGCGTCGGCGATGACCCGGACGGCGTCGTACGCGAGCACGGCGCCGGTGCGGATGTCGTCGTCGTAGGTCTCCTTGTAGAGCTCCATCAGCGCCTGGGTGTCGGGGTTGGTGGTGTCGAGGTGGTAGTTGGCGTCGAAGTAGCCCTCACCGGCGGCACCCACCTCGGCGGGGAACTGCGGCAGGTCGTAGGCACCGTTCGCCACGCCCCAGACCGCGTCGAGGTCGGGCTTGACGGTGTTGACGGCGTTCGCGACGAGCACGCCGTCGCGGTAGTAGCCGGCGACCATGAGCACGTCGGCGCCGGCGGCCTGCACCGCGGTGACCTGGGTGCTGAAGTCGGAGACGCTGGCGGCGTCGTAGCTGACCGCCGAGACGACCTCCATGCCGAGCTCCTCGGCCTTGGCCGAGAAGGTGTCCTTGATCGCGGTGCCGAACGGGCCCTGCTCGTGCAGGATCGCGACCTTGGGCGCGGTGGCGCCGGCCGCCTCGGAGACCTCGGAGAGGAACTGCGCGCCGCCCTCGCCGAGGACGCGGCCGCTCGGCTGCATGCGGAAGGTGTAGGTGTAGCCCTGGGACAGGATCGCGTCGGCGCTGGAGACGTCGATGACGAACGGCACCTGGTTGCGCTCGGCGATCGCCGCGACGTTCTGGCTCACCGCGCTCTGGTAGGTGCCGACGAGCGCGACCGCACCCTCCTGGATGAGCCGCTGCGCCTCGCTCTGCCCGACCTCGGGCGCGCCCTGGGTGTCGGCGCTGGACAGCTCGAGCTGCGCGCCGCCGAGCGACTCGATGCCACCGGCCTCGTTGATCGCGTCGACGGCGAGCTGGGCGCCGTTGTCCATCTGCTGGCCGTCGGCGGCCGCGGCGCCGCTCAGGGGGTGCAGCGCGCCGATGACGATGGTCTCGGGGGCCTCGCCGCCGCCGTCGCCACCGCCGTCCTCGACCGCGCCGGGCGGGGCGGAACCGCCGCACGCCGCGAGAGCCAGGGGCAGGGCCACGGCGAGTGCCGTGAGCAGGGACCGCTTCATCGAACTCTCCCAGGTGCTCGGGACGTTCCTCTCGACGGAACGCGCCTCCGGCCACCGACTGTGACCGCTCATCCGGCCCAGGTCAAGGGGTCGACAGGGATTCCGTGCGTCGTCTACGGTCACGGACATCCCACCGAGGTCCGACACCCGTCGCCGGTTCTCGACTAGCGTTCCGTCCAGCGGAACAACGAGGGGAGCTGGGGACGATGACGACCAGGACGACGGACCGGTCCGGGCCACCGGCCGGGCAGGCGGCGGGCAGCGCGTCCGGCACGGCCTCGGGGACGGCCTCGGGGACCGAGTCGGCCGCTCGGGTGGCCGACGTGCTGCTGGCCTTCCTCGACGGACCGCAGGTCCACGGGGTGTCCGCGCTCGCGCGGCGGCTGGGCCTGTCGAAGGCGGTGGTGCACCGCATCCTGCGCACCCTGGTCGAGCGCGGCCTGGTCGTGGCCGAGGCGGGCGGGTACCGGCTCGGCCCGGCGGCGAGCGCCCTCGGCGCCCGGGCGCTGCGCGACTCCGACCTGCGCACGCTGGCGCTGCCGGTGCTGCGGCGCCTGCAGGCGTCGACCGGCGAGACCACCACGGTGTCCGCGCTCGTGCCCGGCGCGCGGGTCTACCTGGACCAGGTGGTCGGGCGCAGCGAGATCTCGATGAGCGTCGAGCTCGGACGACGGTTCCCGCTGCACGCGGGCAGCTCGAGCACCGCGATCCTCGCGTTCATGCCGGCCGACGCCCAGGAGGCCGTCGTCGCCGGGCCGCTCGACCGGCTCACCGACCTCACCGTCGCCGACCCGGACGCGCTGCGCGAGCGGCTGGTCCAGGTGCGGCGCGACGGCCACGCCCACTCCGACGGCGAGCGGCAGCGCGGCGCCGGGTCCGTCGCGGCACCGGTGTTCGGCGTCGACGGCGCGGTCCTCGGGGCGATCTCGGTGTGCGGGCCGGTCGACCGCGTCGACGAGACCGCCCGGGCGCGGTTCGTGCCGCTGCTGGTCGAGGCGGCCGACGACGTCTCCCGGGCGCTGGGCTGGCGCGGCGGTCTGCCGGAGCCGGCGTGAGCGGTCTGACCGCACTGCTCGCGCACGTCTTCGGGCCGGACGCGCTGGCCGACGACGACGTGGCGCACGCGGTCCTGCTCGTCACCGACACGCTGGCGGCCGCGGTGGGTGCCGGGGCCGAGCCCGAGGTCGCGGGCGCGGCCCGGGCGGCGCGCCGCCTGGGCGGCGACGGACCGAGCACCGTGTGGGCCGACGGCTCCACGACGACGGCGCCGACGGCCGCGCTGCTGAACGGCACCGCCGCGGTGCGGCTCGAGCTCGACGAGGGCAACCAGCTCGCGGCCAACCACCCGTGCGCCCACACCCTCCCGGCGCTGCTCGCCGTGGCCGAGGAGGTCGGCAGCACGGGTCGCGAGCTGCTCGAGGCGCTCGCCGCCGCCTACGAGGTCGCCGTGCGGGTCGGACGCGGCGTGCGGCTGCGCGACGCCGTGCACCCGTTCGGCACCGCGATGGTGTGCGGGGCGGCAGCCGGCGTCGCGCGGCTGCGCGCGCTCGACGTCGCCACGACCGAGCGGGCGGTGCTGCTCGCGGCCGCCCTGGTGCCGGCCTCGACCCAGCGGGCGGCCACCACCGGCGCCACCGTCCGCAACGCGGTCACCGGCCTGACGGCGCAGGCGGGCGTGCTGGCCGTCGAGCTGGCGCGCACGGGCACCACCGCCGACCCGCAGGCGCTCGCCACGGTCTTCGGCGAGGTGCTGGGGACGTCCTTCGACGCCGCGCACCTCGACGCCGACCTCGGGGCGACGCGGTACCTGCGCACCGGCTACCTGAAGCTGCACGCCTGCAGCCGCTGGAACCACGCGCCGGTCGAGGCGGCCGAGGCGCTGCTGGCCGACCACGGCTTCGGCGCGGACGAGGTCGAGGCCGTCGAGGTCGCGACGTACGACCCCGCCACCCGGCTGCGGTACACCGAGGTGCCGAACGGCTTCGCCGGCAAGCACTCCATCCCGTACAACGTGGCCGCACGGATCCTACTGCGCGACAACGGGATCGACGTCTACACCGACGAGGTGGCGGCCGACCCGCGGCTGCAGGCGCTCACCCGGCGCGTCCGCGTCGTCGAGGACCCGGCGATGACGGCCGCCTCGCCCGCGGTGCGGGCGGCGCGGGTGACCGTCACGCTCGCCGACGGGCGCGTGCTGACGGCCACCGAGGAGCGCGCCCCCGGCGGACCCGACGCCCCCTACCCGGCGGAGGTGCTGCGCGCCAAGCACGAGGCGCTGCTGGGCCGCACCCTGCCGGCCGCCGCCGTCGGTCCGGTGCTCGCCTGGTGCGAGGCGCTGCCGGCCGCCCCCGACGTGCACGGCCTGGCCGGGCTGCTGGCGGCGCGGTGACCGACCTCGAGCAGGTGCTGGG